>NZ_LZKD01000219.1:0-42615 GCF_001668695.1 Mycobacterium sp. E2497 | reverse complement strand
CGAATGTCGGTGCCGGCGAAGGCCTCGGATCCCTCCAGGGAGCTGTCGGGCACGTTGGCGTGGATGCGTGCCGGCCGGATCTCGTCGATGACCCAGTACTTGGAGACCACGTCGCGCAGCTCCTCCTCGGTCACCGCGTTGATCGGGCTCTCGGCCGGCACGCCCTCACGGTCGAAGACCAGCACGAAATAGGAGGCGCCCGACGCGGCCGCCCGCACGATGGATCGCTGATAGCCCTCGCGTAGCTCGACGGGCATCGAGTGGAAAAGGGTGCTGTCGACGATCGTGCCGAATCGACCGTCGTAACCGTCGAAGGCGCTGATATCCGCGACATCGAAGGTGGCATTGGTAAGGCCACGCCTGGCCGCCTTCTCGCGTGCCAAATTGATGGCGGTGGGCGACTGGTCCAAGCCCACCGTGATGAAGCCGCGCTCGGCGAGGAACAACGACACCGCCGCCTCCCCGCATCCGGCATCGAGCACGTCGCCGTGGAACTTCCCGGCCTCGATCAGCGCGGCGATCTCCGGCTGCGGCTCGCCGATGCTCCACGGCGGGCGGTTGCCCTCGCCCATCTCCGGGGCTTCGCCCCGGTAGGCGGCTTCGAACATTTCGTGAGTCGGTTGAGACATGAAACCTTTGTATCAACCGCACTGATATATGTCAATGGGGTTGATATTGCGAACGGCCGGCTTAGGGCAGCGTGGCGGTCAGGTAACCGGAGTCCTCGCCGAAGGAAGCCAGCTCGTCGTCGGGCACCTCGAACCCGTGGGCGGCGAAGGCCTCCTCGGTGGTCCGGATGTCGACCCGCCAGCCGTGCGCCGCCAGGTATTCGGCGGCGGTGTTGCGATCGCCGGTGTAGAAGAGCTCGGCCAGATTGATGTCGGAGCCCAGGCGTTGCGACCGCTCGGTCAGCTTCTGCGCCCAGTCCGCCGGGATGTTGCGCAGATCCATGTGCTCGGTCGCGATCCGGCTGCCCGGCGCGGACAACGCGACGACGTTGTCGAACAAGCGGTCCTGCGCCTCGGGTGGCAGGTAGACGAGCAGGCCTTCGGCGCTCCACGCCGTCGGCGCGCCGGCGTCGAAGCCGGTCTTGACCAGGGCGGCCGGCCAGTCCTCGCGCAGGTCGATCGCCACCGTGCGGCACTCGGCGGCCGGCGCGGCGCCCAGGTCGGCCAGCACCCGCGTCTTGAACTCGATGACCTCGGGCTGGTCGATCTCGTAGACCACCGTGCCGGCCGGCCAGGACAGGCGGTAGGCACGGGTGTCCAGGCCCGACGCCAGGATGACCGCCTGGCGGACCCCGGATTGCGTTGCCTGCATGAAGAAGTCGTCGAAGTATCGGGTGCGGACCGTGATCTGCTCGTTCACGGCCTCGCGATTCAGCAGGGGATCGTCGGAGCGGTCGATTTCGTTGTCGAGGAGCTTGACGAAGACCTCGCTGCCCACGGCGCGCACGAGTGGATCGGCGAAGGGGTCGTTCAGCAGCGGCTCAGGCCCTTTCGAAGCGATCGCCCGCTGGGCGGCCACCGCCGTTGCGGTCGCTCCGACGCTCGAGGCCAGGTCCCATGTGTCGTTCTCGGTGCGGGCCACTACCCGACTCCTCTCCCTGGTTAGTTAGCTCATTTAAGCGATACGGCCCACTCTACGCGCCCGTCGACGGACCGACGGATCGACGATTTCCGGGGGGATGACTGCGGCGCGGGGACGTGTTGAGATCGGGTATGGCCGACGAGATCGAACTGAGCCCGAGAGACTGGGTGCGCGAGCAGACCGAGCAGATCCTCGAGCAAGGCACGACCGACGGGGTCGAGATCCTGGACCGGCCCGTCGTGCTGGTGACGGTGACCGGAGCGAAGTCCGGCAAGAAGCGGTACGTGCCGATGATGCGCGTCGAAAACGACGGCCGATACGCCATGGTCGCGTCGAAGGGCGGAGCCCCCGCACACCCGTCGTGGTACTTCAACCTCAAAGCCAATCCGGACGTGACGCTGCAGGATGGCGACAAGGTCTTCGCGCTCAGCGCGCGCGAACTCGAGGCGGACGAGCGCGAGCAGTGGTGGCAACGGGCGGTCGAGGCCTATCCGCCCTACGCCGAATATCAGGCGAAGACAGCGAGGCGGATACCGGTCTTCGTCCTGGAGTAATTCGTTGAACCGCAGGTGATTTCGACGTGCGGGCGCGACCCCGCGCCTCATTGCGCCCCCGAGCGCACTGCGCGGCAAAAGATTTGCGTTCGATATGCGCCTGGAAGGTCGGGTTGCGACCCGGTGGGCCGCCCCATACCGTCGACACGCATAGGCACGGCACGCTGAAGCGGGACAACGACGTTCGCGGCGGTGTGGGATCGATTGTGCCCGAGAGCGTTACGCTCCGCTCCTGGTGCGTTACGGGTGGCTACCCGAACGCGCCCCTCATGCAACTCCCAGGGAGGGCCGATGCCACACGCCGGGCGGCCAGCTGAAAACGACACCGAGCGGGCGCAACCGGTTCGAGGCGACCGGTGGCGCGCGGCCATTCAGTACGACCTGCCGGCGTCGTTGGTGGTCTTTCTGGTGGCGCTTCCCTTGTCGCTGGGCATCGCGATCGCGTCCGACGCCCCGGTGCTGTCCGGTTTAATCGCGGCGATCGTCGGCGGCATCGTCGCAGGGCGCCTCGGCGGGTCACCGTTGCAGGTCAGTGGTCCGGCCGCCGGACTCACCGTCGTCGTCGCCGATCTGGTCTCCCAGTTCGGCTGGGCGGTGACATGTTTCATCACCGTCATCGCCGGGGCCCTGCAAGTGATGTTGGGAATCAGCCGAATCGCACGGGCCGCCTTGGCGATCTCACCGGTCGTGGTGCACGCCATGCTGGCCGGCATCGGAATCACAATCGCGCTGCAGCAGGTGCACGTATTGCTCGGCGGCCAATCGCAGAGCTCGGCCTGGACGAACGTCGTCGGCCTGCCCGCCCAAATCGTCGGCGCGCACCGGCCGGGGGTCGTGCTGGGCCTGCTCGTCATCGCCATTCTGATCGCCTGGCGCTGGGCCCCGGCCCGGGTGGCCAAGATCCCCGGCCCACTGGTCGCCATCGTCGCCGTCACCGTCCTCTCGGCCGCGTTGCCGTTCAACGTGTCCCGCATCAGGCTGGAGGGCTCGGTGCTGGAGGCGCTGCAGCTGCCCCAGCTGCCCGAGGGCGACTGGCGGGCGGTCGTGATCGCGGTGATCACCGTCACGCTGATCACCAGCGTTCAAAGCCTGTTGACGGCCGTCTCGATCGACCGCATGCACACCGGGGCGCGCACCGACTTCAACCGCGAGCTGATCGGGCAGGGCGCGGCGAATATGGCGTCGGGCGCGATCGGCGGGCTCCCGATCGCAGGCGTAATCGTGCGCAGCGCGGCGAACGTCAACGCGGGCGCCAAAACTCGCGCCTCGACGATCATGCACGGGGTGTGGGTCCTGCTGTTTGCCGTACCCTTCGCGGGACTGGTCGAACAGATCCCCACCGCGGCGCTCGCGGGGTTGCTCATCGTCATCGGAATCGAGCTGTTGAAGCCGGCTCACATCGAGACCGCCTCGCGCAATGGCGATCTCGCCGTCTATCTGGTGACGATCGTCGGCGTCGTCTTCCTCAATCTGCTGCACGGCGTGCTGATCGGACTCGCCGTGGCGGTCGTCGTCACCGGTTGGCGCGTGGTGCGGGCCAGGGTGGACGCCTCGCCCGTGGATGGCGAATGGCACGTCTTGATCGAAGGCGCATGCACTTTCCTGGCCCTGCCCCGGCTGACGGGCGTGCTCGCGACGATCCCCGATCGCGCCGCGGTCACCATTCACCTGAGGGCAACCTACCTCGATCACGCGGCGCACCAAGCGATCAGCGACTGGCGGTGCCGGCATGGCGCCACCGGCGGAGAGGTCAAGGTCCACGACGGGCCGATGGAACCTTATGGGCGCGTGCGCAAGTCGTCGAAAGCCAACCGCCGCGCGGCCCATCTCAGCCTGGTCGAAGCGGACGCCGGCTAGGCGCTACCGCAGGTCGTCGGCGACCCGTTCCAGCGCGGCGAGGTGGTCGTCGACGGTCGCAAGCCCTGCGTTCATGGTGTTGACCGACAGGTGGGTGGCGCCGGCGGTTCGCCAAGCGGCGATGTCCGCGGACGCCTTGTCCGGGTTGCCGGTCCAGCTGACCCGGCCTTCCATGCCTAGGCTCTCCGCGTCCCGGCCTGCGGCCGCTGCGGCGCGCTGCACCTGTGCGCGCGCGTGGTCCAGACCGGGTCCCGGAGCGGTCATCGGGAACCAGCCGTCGGCGAGCCGCCCCGCGCGTTCCAACCCGCGGTCGGAGGCCGCGCCGATCCACACCGGAATCGGGCGTTGGGTGGGCAGCGGCGCGAGCCCCGCGGCGGTCACCGCGTGGTATTTCCCGTCGAAGGTGACCGATCGTTCGGTCCACAGCCTGCGCAGGAGCTCGATCTGCTCCTCGGAGCGCCTGCCGCGATTGGTGAACGTCTCACCCAGCGCCTCGTATTCGACGGCGTTCCAGCCCAATCCGACACCGAGCCGGAACCTGCCACCGGTCAGCAGGTCAACCTCGGCGGCTTGCTTTGCCACCAGTGCCGTCTGCCGCTGCGGCAGGATGATGACGCCGGTCACGAGCTCCAGCGACGTGAGCGCGGCCAGATAGCCGAACATGACGAACGGCTCGTGAAACGTCGAGTCGATGTCGTAGGGGCCGTCCCAGCCCCGGTGCACGCCCGGGTCGGCGCCCACGACATGGTCATAGGCGAGGATGTGGGTGAATCCGAGCCCTTCGACCGCCTGCCCGTACGCGCGGACCACCGCGGGATCTCCGCCGAGCTCGGTCTGCGGGAACACGACTCCGATGCGCATTCGCGGTGCAACCAAGCCGCCGCGGATTTGCTTCCCGCGCGCGACGAAAAAGTTTGGGACGGTGCCGTCTTCGCGCCTCTCGGCAAGTGGTCGCTCGAAGCGACGGTTCTACAGGTGGTACCCGGGGGAATGTCCGACACCGTCGCGGTGGACAACGACCGCGGGTGCCCGGATATTTCCCCGCGCCCGATGATGGAGGGGTGACGACTGAAAAGATCCCGGGCGCGGTGCGGGTCGGCGCCTTCGAGCGGACGTTCGAAGCCGAGCTGACCGCGCGCTACGACATCACGAAGCTTCCCGACGGCCCCGGGCGGGCCGCCTTCCTGGCCGAGCACGGGCCCGACATCCGGGTGGCGATCACATCGGGGCCGCCCGGCCTCGACGCCGACACGATCGCGGCGCTGCCCAATTTGGAGGTCATCGTCAACAACGGGGCCGGGGTGGACATGATCGATCTGCCCGCGGCGCAGCGCCGCGGAATCGGTGTCAGCAACACTCCCGACGTCCTGTCGGACACCGTGGCCGACACCGCACTGGGCCTGATCCTGATGACCCTGCGCCGTTTCGGCGCCGCGGACCGCTACGTGCGGGCGGGCCGATGGGTGCGCGACGGCCCATTCCCGTACGGCCGTGACGTCAACGGTCTGCAGGTCGGGATCCTCGGCCTGGGCCGGATCGGCTCGGCCATAGCGACCCGTCTGTTCGCATTCGACTGTGCCATCGCGTACCACAATCGCCACCGCATCGACGGGTCGCCGTACCGCTACGCCGACTCGCCGGTAGAGCTGGCCGAGTCGGTCGACGTCCTCGTCGTGGCCACCACGGGCGATCCCCACACTCGCCACCTGGTCGACCGCACCGTCCTCGAGGCGTTGGGGCCGGAGGGTTACCTGATCAACATCGCCCGCGGCAGCGTCGTCGATCAGGACGCGCTCGTGGAGTTGCTGGCCGGCGGAGCCCTGGGCGGGGCGGGGCTGGACGTGTTCGCCGACGAACCCCACGTGCCGGCCGAACTGTTGACGCTGGACAACGTGGTGCTGTTCCCGCACATCGGCAGCGCCACCGGCCGCACCCGCAGGGCGATGGCGCTGCTGGCGATCCGCAACCTGGAGAGTTACCTCGACACGGGCGAACTGGTGACACCTGTCCTTCGACGGCGCAGGTGACGGCGCAACGGCTGGTGTCAGATGTCTCACACCGGATGGCCCGCCCGCCGAATAACGGGTATCTGCCCACCCACCATGAGTGAGACGACCCAGCGCGAGCTCGGACAGACCGACAGCCCGATCGAGGACGAGCTCGAGGATGCCTTCAGCAGGATGCTGAGCGAGGGCACCCAGCGCCTGCACCGGACCTGGCGCGGTGTGCTGGTCACCGGCTTCTTCGGCGGCACCGAGGTGGGGATCGGGGTGCTCGCCTATCTGGCGGTGCTCGACGCCACGCACCGTCCGCTGCTGGCCGGGGTCGCGTTCTCGATCGGCTTCCTGGCCCTGCTGCTGGGGCGCAGTGAGCTGTTCACCGAGGGCTTCATCATCCCCGTGGTCACCGTGGCCGCCAAGCGCGCCAGCCTCCTGCAGCTGCTCAAACTGTGGGGCGGCACCATGTTCGCCAACCTCGTGGGGGGCTGGGTGATCATGTGGCTGATCATGACCGGGTTTCCCGAACTGCACGCACAGACCATCGAATCCGGCACCCACTTCGCCACCGCGCCGCTGTCGGGTCAGAGCATGGCGCTGGCCGTTCTCGGCGGCATGGTCATCACGCTGATGACCCGGATGCAACACGGCACGGACTCCGTGCCCGCTAAGATCGCCGCCGCCGTCGCCGCCGCCTTCCTGCTCGCCGGCCTGCGGCTGTTCCATTCGATCCTTGATTCGCTGTTGATCTTCGGCGCGCTGGCCACCGGCCACGCACCGTTCGGCTACCTGACCTGGCTGGGCTGGTTCGCCTATACCGTGGTGGGCAACATGATCGGCGGCCTGCTGTTCGTGACGTTGCTGCGGTTGCTGCGCAGCAAGGACCGGCTCGAGGAGGAACGCGCCGAGGCCGAGTCCTCGTGACGAGCTCACCCGTGCGCGTCAAAGCAGTTGCGGCATAACCTCGCTCGCCACCAACTCCAGATGCGCCAGATCGGACAGATCAAGCAACTGGGTGTACACGCGCTGCACGCCGATCTGTTTCCAGGCGCCCAGGTTGTCGACGATCTCGGCGGGCGTGCCGACGAGCGGGCTGTTGCCGCGTAACTCGTCGAGGTCACGCCCGATCGCGGCGGCCCGGCGGGTCACCTGCTTGTCGTTACGCCCAGCGCACAGCACGAAGGCGCTCGAGTAGACCATCGAGTCGGCCGGCCTGACGGCCGCGGCGACCGCCTCCGCCACGCGTTGATACTGCTTCTCCGCCACGCCTATCGGCGCGAACGGAACGTTGAACTCGGCCGCGTACTTCGCCGCCAGCCGCGGCGTCCGCTGGGCGCCGAGGCCGCCGATGACGATCGGTGGGTGCGGGCGTTGCGTCGGCTTGGGCAGCGCCGGTGACCCGGCGATGGTGTAGTACTCGCCGGCGTAGTCGAAGGTCTCACCGGGCTCGGTCGCCCACAGGCCGGTCACGATGGCCAGCTGTTCGCTGAGCCGGTCGAACCGCTCGCGCAGCGGGGGAAACGGAATCCCGTACGCCTGATGCTCCTTCTCGAACCAGCCGCTGCCCAGGCCGAATTCGACGCGCCCTGAGCTCATCTCGTCCACCTGGGCCACCGCGATGGCCAGCGGACCCGGATAACGGAACGTTGCGGACGTCACCAGGGTGCCCAGCCGGATGCTCGATGTCTCCCGCGCGATCGCACCCAGGGTCACCCAGGAATCGGTGGGGCCCGGCAGGCCGTCGCCGCTCATCGCCAGATAGTGGTCGGACCGGAAGAACGCCGCGAAACCCAGCTGTTCGGCGGTCTGGGCAACCGCGACCTGATCGGCGTAGCGGGCGCCCTGCTGCGGCTCGATGAATGCTCGGAATTCCATAGGATCCCTCTGTATATCGTTGTACGGCAAGCCGATTCCCAATGTGTATCCGCCTGTGGCCAAAGCGAGACGGCCAACAAGTTAACACCACGCCCGCAACTGGGTATGCCCTTAGCATGACCTCACTACTTCCACCCACGGTCGTGACGCCCGCGCGGCTGACCTGCGCCGGTGCCGCTGACGCCGTTACGGCGGCCGAACTTCGCCGCGCCCTGCGCCGGTGGCTTCAGGACGTGACTGAGGCCCCCGCGGAGGTACGCGACGACATCATTCTGGGCGTCAACGAGGCCTTGGCCAACTGTGTCGAGCACGCCTACCGGACCCACCGCGCGGCGGGCACCATGAAACTGCAGGCAAGCCACGATCCCGCCGCCCAGTCGATCAGCGTGTGTGTCAGCGACCGCGGATCCTGGCACCACCCCTCGCCGCAGCGCCTCAGCGATCCCCACCGATCCCGCGGCATCATGCTGATGCACGCGCTCGCCGACCACTGCACCATCAATGCCCGTCCCAACGGCACCACGGTGTGCCTGGACTACACCACCAGGCCCCAGGCGGAGGCGTCCTAGGCCCCATCCGCTACACGCCGACGGCGCGTTCCAGGTCCTTCAGCGACGTCTCCAAGTGGCCCAGCAGCCGCTGCAGGTGCGGGACGCTGCGGCGGCAGCCCACCAGGCCGAAGTCGAGGTTGTCGGCATTGTTGGTCACGGTGATGTTGACCGCCTGGCCGTCGAGCGGGATGGACAGGGGGTAGTTTCCGTCCAGACGCGCGCCACGCCAGTACAGCGGCTCGGAGGGGCCGGTCGACACGTTGGAGATGACGATGTTGAACGGCGGTGACGCCGCCGACAGGTAGCCGGGGATCAGCCCGAAGAACAGGCCACCGATGTTGAATGCCGACAGGGCCAGTTGCTGAACCGGGGGCAACTGCTGGAACACCTCTTTGGTGTCGCGAATCGAGGTGCTGATGATCTCGAGACGCCGCGCCGGGTCGTCGAGATCCGTTGCCAAGTTGCACAAGAACGTGCCGACCTGGTTGCCCCCGCGGTCGTCGTCGGCCTTGCGGAGATTGACCGGCACCATCGCGGTCAGGGGGGCGTCCGGGAGTGCGCTCTGCTCGAGGAGGTAGGCGCGCAGGGCCCCGGCGCACATGGCGAGCACCACGTCGTTGATCGTCACTTCGGCCGCGGACTTGACCGCTTTGATCCGGTCCAGCGACCACGACTGTGCGGCCACCCGCCGGGCGCCGCCGATCCGGACGTTGAACATGCTTCGCGGCGCGCGGAACGGCAGCGTGAGTTGTTGCTCGAGGAGTGCGGCCCGCGCCAGCTTCAGCGTGGACGGCGCCAGGGCGAGCGCCGAACCGGCGGCGCCCCCGGCACGCCCGAGCAGCGACCGGCGCTTGTGCCCCCCGCTTCGCTTGCGCGGCCGGAGGGTCCACGGGACGCGCACTTCGTCGTCGTGCGGGTCGGGAGTGAAGGCGCGCTGCACCAGCCGCATCGCGGACACGCCGTCCATGAGGGAGTGGTGGTACTTGGTGTAAACCGCGTACCGGCCGTCCTGCAGTCCCTCGACCAGGTGGGCCTCCCACAGCGGGCGGTGCCGGTCGAGCAGGCTGCCGTGCAGCCGGGACGCCAGTTCCAGCAGGTCGCGGACCCGGCCCGGCTCGGGGAGGGCCGAGCGGCGCAGGTGGTAGTCGAGCTCGACGTCGTTGTCGAACGACCACGCGAGGTTGGTCAGACCGCCGAAGAAGGCAGGGTGCTTGCGGAACGTCGGTTGCACGTCCGTGCACTCGACCATGGCCTGGTAAGACTCGCGGACGAAATGGGGCCCGGCGTCCTCGGGCGGCTCGAAGAGTTGCAGCGATCCCACGTGCATCGGGTGTTCGCGCGACTCGCCGATGAGAAACAGCGCATCGGTCGGCGATATCGGTTCCATGGTCAACCCCGTTCTTTCGTTGCACCGTCCGCGCGGTACACGCCCATGTCGTAGTAGCCGCAGCGCGCGTTTGCTAATCGCGAATCACGACCCGATTCCGGCGGTGGGCCGAAGCGCTTGCGGCCGCGGCCGTTTGGCCTACTGCGACTCGCGGAAGGCGGCGGTGATCTCGGCGACCCGGGGGTCGGCCCGCAGTTCCTCGAGAGTTGCCGGCAGCGGAAGCCGCCAGTTCGGATACTCGTCGATGGTTCCCGGCAAGTTGGGCTGGCGGGGTTCGGCCAGCACGTCGTACGGCGAAATCAACTTCAGGCGGCTGGGGGTCGCCGCCAGCAATCGGTGCATCGCGGTGATGATCGCGGCCTCGTCCGGATCGGTGCCCGTCAGGAGCCCCTCGGCGCGCAGCAGCTGCAGCCACTCGGCCCGTTCCTTGTCGGCCACCGACTGTTCGCCCGCCACGTCGTCGAGCAGGCCGAGGTCGGCGCGGGCGCGCACGTGTTCGCCGCGCAGAAATCCGGCCGCCGTGGGCAGGTCGTGGGTGGACAGGCTGGCCGCCGCCCGCGACGGCCACCTCGCCGGCGGAAGCAGGGGCTCGTCGGGCGCGGACTGGTCGCGGGTGAACCAGGACACCGCGCACCCGAGCATCTCGTTGTCGGCCAGCGCCTGGGTCACCTCCGGTTCGACGGTGCCGAGGTCCTCGCCGACGACGGTGGTCCCAGCCCGGTGCGCCTCCAGCGCCAGGACCGCCAGCATGACGTCGGCGTCGTAGTGCACGTAGGTGCCGCGATCCGGGCCGTCGCCCGGGGGAATCCACCACAGCCGCCACAGCCCGGCCACATGGTCGATCCGGAGACCGTCGGCGTGGCCGAGCACCGCGCGCAGCATGTCCCGCAGCGCGGCATAGCCGGTGGCGGCGAGGCGGTCCGGCCGCCACGGCGGCAGTCCCCAATCCTGTCCCCGCGGGGTGAAGTTGTCCGGCGGAGCCCCGACGCTGACCCCCGCGGCGAGCACGTCGGCCAACGCCCACGCGTCGGCGCCGTTCGCGTCCACACCGACCGGCAGGTCGTGCAGGACGCCGAGCGCCATGCCCGCGTTCCGTGCGGCGTTGCGCACCGCGGTGAGCTGCTCGTCGCAGCGTTGCTGCACCCAGGTATGGAACGCCACCCGCGGCGCCAGCTCATGGCGGGCCGCCACCACCGCCGGCCCGGCGACGTCACGCAACGGCGCGGGCCAGCAGGTCCACCGGCCGCCGTGGCGCTCGGCCAGCGCGCAGTACGTGGCCCAATCCCGCAGCCCCGTCCCGGCGACCGATTCGTCCAGTGGGCTGGGGCGGCCTTCGGCGCGCCACAGCAACTCCAGGGCCGACCGTTTGGCCGCCCACACCAGGTCATAGTCGATGCGCTCGGTGGTCGCCGAGACCCGGAGCGCGTCCACCTCCGCACGGGTGTCCGAATCGGCCCGGCGGTAGGCGTCGAGGTCCTCGACCCGTAAGGCCAGCGGGTTGGCGAACCGCCGGCTCGACGGGGTGTAGGGGGACGGCTGCACCGGATGCGTCGGTCCGGGGGCGCTGAGCGGGTTGAGCAGTACCGCGCCTGCCCCGTGCTCGGAGGCCGTCCACTCGACGAACTCCCGCAGGTCGCCCAGGTCACCCACGCCCCAGGACCGCGCCGACCGCAACCCGTAGAGCTGCAGCATCCAGCCCCAGGTGGCCGGCGTCGGCGGCACCCGCGGCGGCGCGGCCACCAGGGTGGCTTCCTGGCCGTCGCTCAGGTGCAGCCGATACCAGCCCGCGGCCAGGTCACAGGGCAGCTCGTCGTGCACCTCGATTTGGTCGCCGTCCTCGGCCACCAGCAGGGCGGCCCGGGGCAGCGGCCGGCGACGCCCGTCCACCCGTACCGCCACCGTCGGCGCCAGGGCGCCGGCGCGGTCCCGCTCGGCCAGTCGGGCCAACTCGCGGCGCCGGTCGGCTTCGGTCGCGGCGTCGACGTCGAGCAGGCCGAGCACCCGGATGACGACGTCGGCGTCGACCTCCACCGGCTCTCGCCGCTCATTTCGGTAGGAGGTCGCCACCCCGTGTGCCGCGGCCAACCGGCGAAGGTCATCGGGGACCGGTTTGGGCTGGGCCGTCAACGCGACGGCCCGGGTGGGGCGCCTGCGGGGGCGGTGGGGCGGCGGCGTTGCTGGAGCACACCGCCTATATACCCAGGCCGGCGATTCTCACACGCGGCCGTCGAAAACCGTTTCGTGGCAGTGGCTTTCACCTATCGGCTACGAAACAGGCGCGTGGTCAACGGGTTTGAGGTGTCTGAGCGGGCCGGCTACCTGACGTCGTCGGCCAGCTCGCGGGCCTCCCGCTCGCTTTCCACCGCGGGCCCGGACCCGGGCAGCGGTTTCCCGGCCACCTCCGGGGTGAACAGCAGCGTGACGGCGCCCACCAGGCCGCCGACGATCAGCATGTAGGCGGGCGCCATGACGTTGCCGGTACCCGACACCAGCGCCTGGGCGATCAGCGGCGTGGTGCCGCCCACGGCCGATATCGAGATGTTGTACGAGATGGCCAGCGCCCCGTAGCGCACGTTGGTGGGAAAAAGCGCAGGCAGCATCGCGGGTGCTGTGCTGTCGAAGCACAGCTCCATCAATCCGATCAGCAGCACGCCGAGGAAGATCACCGGGTAGATGCTGCCGAATCGGATGAGCAGGAACGCGGGAATGGAACCCACGACCAGCAGCGCGCAGCCGGTCCACATGATCGGTTTGACGCCGATGCGGTCGGACAACGCGGCGACCAGCACCACGGTGACCATCAGGATCGCCAGCGTCACCACGATCATCACCAGCCCGGCGGTGTGACCGACGCGCACGAACAGTTTCAGGTAGGTCGGCAGGTAGCCGGTCAGCATGAAGTCGGCCACCTGTGAGGTCAGCACCAGCGCGGCGCAGATCAGCAGGCCGCGCCACTGGTCGACGACCGTGCGCCGAAACTGCTGCCGGCCGCTCTCGGGCGGGTGCCCGGCGTCCGTCGCCGTTTCGTACGCGGAGGACTCCTCGAGCCGCAGCCGCAGGAACAGCGCGAACAGGCCGAACGGCAGGCCCAGCAGCAGCGGAATGCGCCAGCCGTACGTCAGCATGTCGTTCTCGGGCAGCCAGGTCTGCAGCCCGGTCACCAGCATCCCGGCGAGCACGAACCCGACCAGATTGCCCATCGGCAAAAACCCGACCATCATGCCGCGTTTGTGGTCGGGGGCCTGCTCGACCAGGTAGGTCATCGCGCCGACGTACTCGCCGCCGGTCGACAGGCCCTGAAAGATGCGGGCGATGACGAGCAGGATCGGTGCCCAGATGCCGATGGCGCTGTAACCGGGCAGCAGGCCCGTCACGGTGGTGCTCACGGTCATCATCAGGATGGTGACGACGAGCACCCGGTGCCGTCCGATGCGGTCGCCGAGCGGGCCGAAGATGAACCCGCCGAGCGGGCGCACCACGAAGGCTGCCGCCAGGGTGCCGAAGGTCGCGATGAGGTGGACGCCGCTGACGCTCTTACCGGGAAAGAACACCTGGGCGATGGTGGTGGCGATGTAGCCGTAGACGCCGAAGTCGTACCACTCCATGAAGTTGCCGATGGCGGTCCCCATGATGGTCTGGCGCATGGCCGGGTCGGCGACCCGGATCTCTTTGCGTGCCCATTTCCTCCGGCGGCCCTGTGCACTCATCGACGAATTGCGTACCCAGAAGTTGCGCGGGCCGAACAAATCTCACTCCCAACCGGCTCTATCGTCTTCATCGACCGGTGGCCGATGGTAGCGACCCGGGCCGGGTGCGCGAGAACTCACTGACCTTTCAGGCTGCCGATGCGAAGCGAGAAATCCTGCGGCGCAGACCGTTCCTGCGGCGCGGACTGCGCGGTGGCCTCGACGTCTTCGACATAGCGTTGGGGGTCACGGTCGACGATCGGCAACCCTTCGGTGGTGGGATGTTCGGCCATGAAATCGCTGTATTGCCGCCCCAGCGCTTCGCGGAGGCCGATGGGGGCGGTCCGACGGAAGTCCGACAGCCCTTCTCGCTCCTCTTCCCCCATGTGGTCGTCGTTGGCCTCGCGGGTGCGTCCGACCGCGGCCCACCACTGTTCGGTGCCGACCTGGGCGGCGTCGGCGTCGCGCACTCCGTCGCGGATGTCGTTGTGGTCCCCGATGGCGTCGAGCGTCTCGCCTTCGGCCTCGTCGGAGCCGCGCCTGAGCAACTGCGGATAGAAGATCTTCTCTTCGACGTAGGCGTGGACGTCCAGCTTGTCGGCGAGGGGACGCCACACCCGCGCCAGCGCGGCCTGGTCCGACGGTGTCTGCGCCTGCAGGTAATCCAGCTTGGCGAACTGTTCGCGGAACCACTCGTGGTCGGCGAGGATCAACATGGTGATGTCGGCCATTGCGACGGCCCACCTCCTCACCGTTACGGTTCGCGGCCATGGTGTCCCATGGCGGCGGAACCAGTCAACCGGGGAACGCGCCGGCGGGGCGGCGCACACCGTGCGGATACACTGGGTCACCAGCGTGGCGATCGACAGCGATCGCACGCCGCTGAGCCCCACCGATGTCAGAGGTTGTTTGTGCCGGAAAACCGCAGTGAGCCCACAAGCCTGAAGCCGCATTTCGAGGACGTTCAGGCGCACTACGACCTGTCCGACGACTTCTTCGCGCTCTTCTTGGACCCCACGCGGACCTACAGCTGCGCCTACTTCGAACGCGACGACATGACCCTCGAAGCGGCGCAGTTGGCGAAGGTCGACCTGTCGCTGGGCAAGCTCGGGCTACAAGCGGGTCAGACGCTGCTCGACATCGGCTGCGGCTGGGGCACCACCATCGTCCGGGCGCTCGAGCGCTATGACGTCAACGTCGTCGGCCTGACCCTGAGCCGCAACCAGCAGGCACACGTGCAGCAGCGTTTGGACCAGCACCCCAGCCCGCGCAGCAAGCGGGTGCTGCTGCAGGGCTGGGAGCAGTTCGACGAAAAGGTGGACCGGATCGTGTCCATCGGCGCCTTCGAGCACTTCGGTCGGGACCGCTACCCCGACTTCTTCAAGATGGCCTACGAGGCGCTGCCCGCCGACGGGGTGATGATGCTGCACACCATCATCAAGCCCAGCGACGAGGAATTCGCCGAGCGCGGGCTGCCCATCACCATGACGAAACTGCGGTTCATGAAATTCATCATGGATGAGATCTTCCCGGGCGGTGACCTGCCGCAAGCTAAGAACGTCGTCGAGCACGCCGAGCGGGCCGGCTTCGGCCTGGGTCTGTACCAGCCGCTGCGCCTGCACTACGCACGCACCCTCGACACCTGGGCGGCCGCGCTCGAGTCCCGCCGCGACGAGGCCATCGCGATCCAGTCCCAAGAGGTCTACGACCGGTACATGAAGTACCTGACCGGTTGCGCCGACCTCTTCCGCGAGGGCTACACCGACGTCGCGCAGTTCACCCTCGTCAAGGGCTGACCATCCGGACGCGCCGGCGCGGGACCCGGATCGGTTTATCGGCGCCGGACCCGGGGTAAAACCACGAGCAACAACCTGACTCGGTACGCACCGACTTTCCTCGGCGCGAAACCGCAGGGAAGGATTGATCGTGAGTGCCAAGCATCGAATGACCGCGACGCCGCAGCAAAGACCGTCAGCTGATCTGGCCGCGCGCCGGCGGTCGGCCGTGGTAGGCCTCTGTGACGTCGTATCGGCCTCGATGGTGTGTGCGGCGGCGTGTGCGGTCCTGGTGCTCAACGCGTCCCACGACGAGAAGCGCACTGTAGAGGCGAGCCAGGAGCCGCCGGCCGCATCCCAGCCCGTGCGGCAGGAGGGCACGGTGATCGCCGTGTCGGAGGGCTCGGTCACCGCGCGCAGCGCGAACGGCTACACCCAGACCTATCGCGTCACCCCCAACACCACACTCATCGCTCACGGCCAACCCGGCAGCGCCGCACCGCATTTCACCGTCAACGACCACGTCGAAATCGTCGGAACCATTCAGGACGGCACCGCCCTGGCCACCGCGGTGGCCGACCGCGACGCCGGGCACGGGGACGGACCGCCGATGGATTACCTTGACGGGCAGGTCGTTCCGGCCGGCCACACCTGACACTCGGCCGCCGCGGGGGCCGAATTCGTCAACGACGCTGCCGCGCAACGTGTCCAGCGCGCGGCGCATTCCACTGCCGCCCCCTTCTCCTGGCGGGTTGCGCGGCCTAGTCTGTATGCCATCCAGCGCCGGAGGAGGCCCCGTGAGCGACCACGAAGTGAAGATGATCGTCCTGTCGACCGATGACCTCGACGAGTCGATCCGGTTCTACAGCGAGACCCTGGGCATGCCGCTGAAGTTCCGCGACGGAGCGCACTTCGCCGCCCTCGACGGCGGCCCGGTCACGCTCGCGCTGGCGACGTCCGTGGACCATCCCATACCGGGTCAGGTCGTCGTCGGTATCAAGACCGCCGACGTCGACGCCGCGGCCAAGGCGGTGGAGGCCAGCGGCGGCGGCATCGTCAAAGCCCCCTACGACGACGCGCACGAACGCCGCGCCGTGGTCTACGACAACAAGGGCAACGGCCTGGTGTTCTACAAGTCGCTGGGCCGCTGACCAGCGAACTCATTTGCCGGTGCGCTCGCGGTGCTTGCACCCCGGCCAGCAGCACGGCCGGCGCTTGCCCTCTTCCAGCTCCTCCTGGGTCCGGCGAATGCGGCGCCGCCTGGTCGCCTCCTGCTTGGCGTCCTCTACCCAGCAGATGAACTCGTTGCGGGCCAACGGTGTGATGTCGTTCCACGCGGCGAGCGCCGCGGCGTTGGCGATCAGCGACTCGCGCAGGTCCGCGGGAAGCTCGTGTACGACTCCGCCGGGTACCCGCTGACTGGTCATCGAGCTAGGCTAACCCGCCGCTGAGGTTCGACGGTGATGCCGGCGGTCACGCCGGCGAGGCTCGGTCGAGCCGTTGTCGACGGCGATGATGCGCGGCTCCTCCGGCAAGCCGGGCAGCCGGCGCAGCGTCCGACCGGGTTCAGCGTGGCAATCAGGCGGGCTCGCCGGCGGCGGCTAGGAAGTCAAATGCGCGCTGTCGTCGTGCAACTCGTCGCGGCGCAGGGTCATCGGAGTGAGGTCCGGGACATCGCCCCCGGCGACCACGGCACGGGTGATCGGGGTGAGCGTGCGGAACAGCGTTTCCACCTCGTCGTCGGTGAGCGCGTCGAGCGCCGACAGGGAAAGCGCATCGGTGGACCGTTCGATGTGCTCTTTCAGTTCGCGGCCGGCCGCGGTGAGCGAGCCGCCGTCACCGAGCAGTCCTCGCTCGGCCAGGCGCCGCTCGTGGTGCGCCCACGCGGCCTCGTCGTAATCGCGGGTGCGCGCGATGTACTCGCGGGGCACCCCGCCCGCGGCGGCATGCAGGACGTTGGATTCCCGGCCCGAGATGCCGGCGGCGGCCAGCACCGCCACGTGCCCGTCGCCGCGGTGCTCGCGCAACAGCGTCGTCGCGTGCCATAGCGCGGCCAGCGGATCCTCCGGCCAGGGCAGCGCCAGGTTCGCGGCGAACAGCGGACGGCCGTCGAGCGGCGCCTGCCGTGCCGCCTTCCCCGCCAAATCCGCTGCCGTTCGGACGTTTTGGTCCGCGTCCAGTCCGTAGCGGCGCAGCGCGGCGACGGCGGACTCCTGCCGGGCGCGCAACGCCGCGTCGGGGCCGGCGACCTGCCAGGCCGCCGGCAGCGCCTTGGCGACCCGTTCGGGGGCGAAGTTGTAGAAGACGGCGGTGACCACCTCGCGCGGCACCATGCCCAGCGGTGCCGACCGGGCCGCGAAGTAGCCCATCCAGAAGCCGCGGTAGCCCAACCCGTCCAGCGCCGCACGCGCCTCCGGCGCGAAATATGTCACCGCATGCACCGGCTCGAACCTGTCGAAGAAGCGCCGCGCCAGCACCGGTTCTCTTTGCACCGTCGCAGTTAATCACACGGGCCGGATCGGGCGGCCCCGCTGTGACGGACGGCCCGCCGAATCACCCGGTGGCTCAGAGCCTCAGCAGGCGCTCGGCGTTGCGGTGGGCAATCTTTTCCCGATCGACTTCGCTGATGGGCATCCGATCGAGAAACTGCCGGCAGGCGTTGATGTTTCCGTAAGGGTAGTCGGCCGTGAACACGACCCGGTCGATCCCGATGACGTTCACCATCGCGAGGTAGGCGTTGAACGACAGACTCCAACTGGGATCCATCGCACCGGGTTCCTGGGTGAAGAAGTCGCCGGCGAGTATGCCGCCGTAGAAGTTCTCCCGAAGGTATTCCTTCACGGTGCGCTTGAGGCCGGTCACCTCTGGCGTGAACGAGTAGTCGGTGCGCCATCCCATCCAGCTCAGCGCCTCGAAGTGGTGGCCGACGATGATCTGCAGCCGGGGGAACCGGTCGAACACCCCGCCCAGGATCAGCCGCAGGCAGTGCACACCCGTATCGAGATGCCAGCCCACCCCTGCGCCGGCCAACCGGGCCGACACTTTCGGGTCAAAGCCCGCGTAGTAAGCGTCGATGACCGGCTGCGGAGGCATCGTGGGATGCAAAAAGATTGGCACGCCCAGTGTTTCGGCGGATTCGAAAACCGGCCAGAAGAAGGTGTCGTCGAGATAGCGGCCGTTGATGTGACCGTTGATCAGGGCACCCACGAAGCCATGATCACGGACGGTGCGTTCGAGCTCGGCGGCGGCCGCCGCCGGGTCGCGCATCGGCAGGGCGGCGAAGCCGCGGAACCGGTCCGGGTGCCGGCCGATGGCGGCCACCACCGCGTCGTTGGCCCGGCGGGCCAGCTCGGCGGCCCTCGCGGGTTCCAGCGTCTCGGGGCCGGGGACGGAGTGCGAGAGGATCTGCATGTCGACGCCCGCGGCGTCCATCGCGGCGACCCGGCCCTCGCCCAGGTCGTTGATGCCCGGCGGCCATTCCCCTTCGGCCCCCGGTGAGCCGTAACCCGCCTCCTTCAGCAGTCCGGTCGCCGCGTTCTGGTGTTCTTCGCCTATCGCCGGGAGCTTGTAGTGCTCTTCGAAACCGATGACCTTCATTCGTCTCCTCTCATCCATGCACACCTACGACACCGGGCCGCGGAGCGTTCACCGGGGTACCCGGCCGGGACGGGGTTTGTCATTCCGGCGGCAGTCCGTGGGGTGCCGGAGACACCCGCATAGTCTCGAACCGTGACGATCCCGTACGACGAGGCGCTGCGCGAGCGGATCAGGGACCACCTGGCGGCCCACGGCCGTCGCGAGGTGACCGACCCGACGAGGCGGCACGCGGCGGTCGCCGTGGTGCTGGTCGACTCGACCCCCGGCGAGGACCGGGTGGATCCGGCGCCGGTGGACGAGTGGATCGGTGGCCGCCCGATGCCGGAACCCGGCCTTGACGGCAGGATGGTCGGCGTATCCGGCGGTGCGGCGTTTCTATTGTGCCGCAGGGCGTCTCGCCTGAATTCTCACGCCGCGCAATGGGCGCTGCCCGGTGGCCGGCTCGATCCGGGGGAGACCGCGGTGGACGCGGCGCTGCGGGAAATGCGCGAGGAGGTCGACATCGACCTGCCGGGCTCGACCGTGCTCGGCCTGATGGACGACTACCCGACCCGGTCCGGGTACGTCATCACGCCGGTCGTGATCTGGGGCGGCGGTCGCCTGGATCCCCGGCCGGCGCCCGACGAGGTGGTGGCGGTATACCGGGTGGGGTTACACCAGCTGCAGCGCGACGATTCCCCGCGATTCATCTCGATCCCGGAGAGCCCCCGCCCGGTGGTGCAGATCCCGTTGGGCAACGACCTGATTCACGCCCCCACGGGTGCCGTGCTGCTGCAGCTGCGGTGGTGGTGTCTGGAGGGTCGTCACGACCCGGTCGACGAGCTGGAGCAACCGGTCTTCGCGTGGAGGTAGCCCTCGGCGGGCTGCGGCACCACCCGGTGCTCTCGCGGCCGTCATGTGACGGACGCTGAGTGTTTGTCTTGCGGTCACCGGCGGGCGGATTGGGTCTGCAAGCCTGAACCGACGCTGCGGGACCAAGGAGCCGCCGCGGCGAGGAAAGGGCGGCCATGACAGAGCACTTACGCGCCTACAACAGCCTGTGGCAGGTTCGTAGCGACTCGTGGTGCCGGTTGGAGGAGGCCGCGGATCGGCTGATGCGACCGACCACCACCGGGACGCTGAAGGACAAGTGGGCGAACGCCTGCCAGGAGCTGCTGGCGCGCCTGAGCACCCTGGAGCCCTACTGGGCCTACCCCGGTGCGCCCCAATTCGCCCGTATCCAGCGGCTTTTCACGGCCGGCCACCACGACAAGTTCGCGCAGGCCGTCGCGCAGGTCAACCGGGCGCTGACCACCGAGTCCTACCGCACGGGAGACGTGGACAACGCCGGCGCCGACGAACTCGACATGTTCCCGACCGATCCGCGCCAGCTCATCGAGCACAAACCGGCATCACCGCGCGACCGCCCCTACTTCGAAGTGCTGGTCGTCGAAAAGATGACGGAAGACCAGGAACGCGCGCTGCGCAACGAGGTTCGCAAATGGCGGCGCCCCGACGACGAATTCGTCTACGAGCTCGTGGTGGTGTCCAGCGGGGACGAGGCGCTCATCGCCGCGCGGCTCAACGTCAACCTGCAGGCGGTGGTGATCCGGCGGCGCTTCTCACACCAGTCGACCCGCGACCTGTCGGCGCTGTCCGAATTCGTCGACACCGCGGTGTCCGACGAGCTGAACGACCACCAGACACCCGAAGAACGCGCGCAGATCCTGGCGATCTCATTGACCGGATTACGGCCCGAGCTGGACCTCTACCTGATGACCGAAATCGAGGTCGAGGACATCGCCGGGCGGCTGGGCCAATACTTCCGCCGGGTGTTCCACGCCCGCGAAGGCATGCTCGAGCTGCATCTCTCGATCCTGCAGGGCGTGGCGGCGCGCTACCGCACGCCGTTCTTCAGCGCGCTCAAGGAGTACAGCCACCGGCCCACGGGCGTCTTTCACGCTCTGCCGATCTCGCAGGGCAAGTCGATCGTCAACTCGCACTGGATCAGGGACATGGTGGGCTTCTACGGCCTGGACGTGTTCATGGCGGAGACGTCGGCGACCTGCGGAGGCCTCGACTCGCTGCTCGAGCCGACCGGGCCGCTACGTGAGGCGCAACAGCTGGCCGCGCAGGCCTACGGATCGCGGCACACGTACTTCGTCACCAACGGAACCTCCACGGCGAACAAAATCGTCACCCAGGCGTTGGTGGCGCCCGGCGACATCGTGCTGCTGGACCGGAATTGCCATCAGTCGCATCACTACGGAATGATGCTGGCCGGTGCGAATGTGGTGTACCTCGAGGCGTATCCGCTCAACGAGTACTCGATGTACGGCGCGGTGCCGCTCCGCGAAATCAAGTCGAAGCTGTTGGAGCTCAAGCGCGCCGGCAAGCTCGACCGGGTCAAGATGATGTCGCTGACCAACTGCACCTTCGACGGCATCGTCTATGACGTCGAGCGCGTGATGGAAGAGTGCCTGGCCATCAAGGGAGACCTGGTGTTCCTGTGGGACGAGGCATGGTTCGCGTTCGCCCGCTTCCACCCGGTCTACCGGAAGCGGACCGCGATGGCCTCGGCACGGGCGTTGCGCGAGCGGCTGCAGGACCCCGGTTACCGGCAGCGCTACGAGGAGTATCTGGCCGCCGGCGGCGACGAAACCCCTGGCGACGACGGCGTTCTGGACCGCCGGCTGATGCCGGACCCGGCGCGGGCCCGGGTGCGGGTGTATGCCACCCAGTCGACACACAAGACGCTGACCGCGCTGCGGCAGGGATCGATGATTCACGTCTACGACCAGGACTTCGACCAGAAAGTCGCCGAGCCGTTCCACGAGGCCTACATGGCCCACACCTCGACCTCGCCCAACTACCAGATCCTGGCGTCGCTTGACCTGGGCCGCAGGCAGGTGGCGCTGGAAGGGGTCGAGCTGGTGCAGCGGCAGATCGAGAACGCGATGCAGTTGCGCGACGCGATCGACAACCATCCGCTGCTCAGCAAGTACATGCGCTGCCTGCGCACCTCGGATCTGATCCCGGAGCCGTTCCGGCCGTCGGCCATCGCGCAGCCGCTGCGATCGGGGCTGCGCAACATGATGGCGGCCTGGGAACAGGACGAATTCGTGCTCGACCCGTCGCGGATCACGTTGTTCATCGGGCGCACCGGGTACGACGGCGACACCTTCAAACGCCAGCAGCTGATGGACCGCTACGGAATCCAGATCAACAAGACGTCGCGCAACAGCGTGCTGTTCATGACCAACATCGGCACCACGCGCAGCTCGGTCGCGTTCCTGGTCGAGGTTCTGGTGAACATCGCCACCGAACTCGACCAGAACATCTCCGAGATGAGCCTTGGCGAGCGCGAACACTTCGAGCGGGCGGTCTACCGACTCACCGAAATGTCTTTGCCGCTGCCTGATTTCAGCGGCTTCCATCCCGCATTCCTGGACCACGCCGGGAGCGGACCGACGCCCGAAGGAGACGTCCGGCGCGGGTTCTACCTCTCCTACGACGACACCAACTGCGAATACCTGACCGGCGATCAGATCGACGAGCGGCTGGAAGGGGGATCCGACGTCGTGTCGGCGACGTACGTGACGCCTTACCCGCCGGGCTTTCCGGTGCTGGTGCCCGGCCAGCTGTTCAGCCGCGAAATCCTGCAGTTCATGCGCGATTTGGACACCCCCGAGATCCACGGCTACCTACCGAACTTCGGCTACCGGGTGTACACCGAGAAGGCCATCGACATGGCCGGCCAGGCCGTCGGCCTGCCCTCCAACGGTCACCGCCCCACCGACGGTGCGGCCGCGCCGCAGAAGGCGCCGAAGAAGCCGGGCAAACGCGCACGGTTCACCGACGAGGGGAACGTGCCTGAGGTCGGCCAGGAGGAGTTGCTCGGTCAGCGGCAGCCCGGTGACGCGGTGAGCTCGGGGCCTTCTTGACCCCCGCGGAGAGCCGGTGTTCGATGACGGCCAACGCGCGCTCGGCCCATCGAATGTTCTCTTCCTCGAACGCGATTCCGCGCAGCAGGGTCAGGTAGGGGCCGACCCGTTCGGCGTGCGCCAGGTGTTGCTCTTCGTCGCGACCGTCGAGGATGCGCGCCCGCAACCGTTCGTAGCGTTGCAGTTTGGCCGTCGCCCACTGCAGGCGTTCGCTGATGAATTCACGCACGGCGGGGGTGTCGCCGATGTCCGCGGCCTGCACCTTGACCAGTAGATCGTCGCGCATCGCCAACGGCTTGGGTGGTTTCCCGGTGAACTCCCGGATCGCGTCACGGCCGGCGTCGGTCAGTGAGAACAGCCGCTTGTTGGGCCGGCGTTCCTGCTGCACGAGGCGCGCCTGGATGAGACCCTGCTCGGCAAGCCGGTCCAGTTCGCGGTACAACTGCTGCGGGGTGGCCATCCAGAAGTTCGCGACCGACGCGCCGAAGTCCTTGGCCAGGTCGTAGCCGGATGACTCGCCCTCGAGGAGGGCGGCCAATACCGCATCACGCAGCGACACCGAAAAAGGCTACAACGATATGAGTAGTCAACAAAGTGATTAATCGCACTATGGACACGTCGCGGTGGACGGCATAGCGTCAACGACACTTGGCGAAACGAAATGCGAGGTGTCGGATGCATCCCTTCCGCAAGGCGGTCGAAGAACGCGACGAGAAGGGCATCCAGGCGCTGCTGGCCGACGATGTGGTGTTCACCAGCCCGGTGGCGTTCAAGCCCTACGTCGGCAAGCCGATGACGGCGGCCATCCTGCGCGGCGTGCTACGCATCTTCGAGGACTTCCGGTACGTCCGCGAGATCCACGACGGCAGCGGCCGGGACCACGCGTTCGTGTTCGAGACCGGCATCGCCGGGGCGCCCGGAGTCACGATCACCGGTTGCGACTTCCTGCATTTCAACGACGACGGCCTCATCGACGACTTCATGGTGATGGTCCGGCCGCTATCGGGCGCGAAGGCGCTGTCCGAGGCGATGGGTGCGCAGTTCGAACGGATCCAGCGGGAGGCGCTCGAACTGGCCGACGAGTTCACCACCGCGTAGGCCCACATGCGAATCGGACTGGGCATCAACTATGCGGGCGGCTTCAAGGACGTGGCCGCCGAAGTGGCCGACCTCGAACGTGCCGGCCTCGACATCGTCTTCGTCCCCGAGGCGTATTCGTTCGACGCGGTGAGCGCGCTCGGCTACCTGGCCGCCAGCACCGACCGGGTCGGACTGGCCTCCGGGATCATGCAGCTCTACACCAGGACGCCCACGCTGACCGCGATGACGGCCGCCGGTCTGGACTACGTCTCCGACGGTCGGTTCACCCTGGGGCTGGGCGCATCCGGTCCGCAGGTCATCGAGGGCTTCCACGGTGTCCCCTACGACGCACCGATCGCCCGCACCCGCGAAGTGATCGACATCTGCCGCCAGGTGTGGCGCCGCGAGACCGTCCAGCACCAGGGCAAGTACTACACGATCCCGCTACCCGCCGGGCAGGGCACCGGGCTTGGCAAGCCCCTCAAGCTGATCAACAAGCCTGTCCGAGAACGCATCCCGATACTGATCGCGGCGCTCGGGCCGAAGAACGTCGAACTCGCGGCCGAGATCGCCGAGGGGTGGCAGCCGATCTTCTACCTGCCCGAGAAGGCCCAGGACGTCTGGGGGGAGGCGCTGGCCACCGGCCGGGCCAAGCGGGACCCCAGTCTGGGAGAGCTCGACGTTTTCGCGGGCCCGGCGCTGGCCATCGGCGAAAACGTGGACTCACTAAGGGAATTCGTCAAACCCCACCTCGCCCTCTACATCGGCGGCATGGGCGCCAAGGGCAAGAACTTCTACCACGCCCTGGCCACCAAGTATGGCTACGGGCCGCAGGCCGACCGCATCCAGGAGCTCTACCTGGCCGGCGACAAGGACGGCGCCGCCAAGGCGGTGCCCGACGATCTCGTCCGCGACGTGAACCTGATCGGCAGCCGCGAATTCGTGAGGGATCGCGTGGCCGCGTTCGCGGAATCCGGGGTGACCACTCTCAACGTCGCACCCATCGCGTCCACACCGGCCGAGCGGATCAAGCTGATCGAGACGCTGCGCGAACTCGTCTGAGCGCCGACGCGCTAGCCCTGGCGATGAGCGTCGCCTCGGAGTCGAACCGCCCGGCTCACCGCCGTCAGCAACGCCAGTGCCGCCATCACCGCGAGGATGGTCGCCGACACCGTCGAGGCGACCGTCGTCAAGATCAGCGGCAGCCCGAAACCGATGTACGTCACCACGTAGAACGCACCAACGAGCCCGCCGCGCAGGCGTTTCGGCGCGGCGGCCTCCAGATCGATCAGCCCTTCGCGCAGACACAGGCCGGACGCGCACCCCAACACCAGGAACAGCGGCACACCCAGAGCCAGCGGCATGGCCGCCGGGGCGAGCGCGGTGACCGCGTAGCCAAGCGCGGCGAGCACCGCGCCCGCGGTGCCGGCCTGCGGCCCCCACCGGCGCGCCCGGGCGAGCACCTGGATCAGCCCGCTGACGCCATTGACGAGCAGCGTGGCCATGCCGGCGGCCATCGGAGCCGCCAGCCCGGTGTGCACGCGACCGGGAATCGCGATGAATCCCAGTGTCGCCGAGGCGAATACCCATGGCGCCAGGGGCATGGCCCAACTCAACGCCCGCGCCGCGCCCTGCTCGGCGGGCGTCGACGGCTCCCATACCTCGGCGCTCGACCTCGCGGCGCCCTCCGGGCGCCGTCCAGTGACGACCACGACGAGCATCGCCGCCACACCGATGGCGGCCGCGACGCCGAACGACAACCGGATGCCGGCGGGCCCGACTCCCGCGATCACCGCTCCCGCGAACGGGCCGATCGCGAAACCGGCCATCAACACCGCCCCGGCGGCGGCCGCCCCGGCGGGACCTTTGATATCCGACGCCCAGGCCGTGCAGGAACTCATGGCCAGCCCGACCCCGAGCCCGACGATCAGGCGTCCGATCAGCAGCGCGTCGTACTGCTGTGAGCACAGCATCGCAATCGTCCCCGCCACCGCGGTCGCCGAGCCCGCCAGCGCCACCGATCGCCGCCCGAACGCGTCCGACGCGCGCCCGCCGACGAGCAGACCGGGCAGCAATCCCAGCGCATAGACACCGAAGATCGCGTCGAGCGTGGCCGCGCTCAGATGCCGGCGAACGCTCAGCAACGGCATCAATGCGACGAAGTGGTTGGCGACCCAGCCGACGGACAACAACAGCACCAGCACACCGGCGAACACGCCCCGCGCCGCGAGCGGGCCGCCGGCCCTCGTCGTGACCAATGTCGACTGCGCTGGACCGTCGGACGGGGACACTGTCGTTTCCTTTCCTCGAATCTGGGCGCGCGCGGCGGGTGGACCCCGGTCGACGCCTCAACGACGATGCGGGCGAGGCAGTTATTCCCACTCACGCGCGAAATGCACTCGGCGCAAACCGGGAAAGCCGCAGGGCAAATCGGATGTGGGGGTTTCAAATCGGCCGATTTGGTGTACAGATACCACTACTCGGCTCGAGGAAGGCAAACGATGAAGCAAATCGCGGCCGCCATGTTCGCGATGGCCGTACTGCTGTCCAGCGCGTGTTCGGCGTCGCAGGTCATCAACACCGGCGGCGACACCAAGTGCAAGGACTTCACCACGCAGGACGAGAAGAAGCAGAACGACGAGGTCAGCAAGATGCTGAAGGACAAGAACGGCACCGACCCGTCCAATGCCGAGATCTCGGCCACTCGACTCTCGGCGTTGACGTACTGCCAGACGCTGGGCAAGCCCGACACCAAGATCTCCGACGCGCCGCACGGCTGACCGCGGTCCGCGACACCATTGGCGGGGACCGCGGCCAGCCCGGCGATTAGCCCGTCATCAGTTGCTCGTCCGCTGTGGCGCTAGCCCGCGTCGGCCGGCACGCTCGCGACATGCTCGCGGCCGACGTGCGCCTCGGCGCGCATCCGCTCGACCATGTGCGGGTAGTGCAGCTCGAAAGCCGGGCGCTCCGAACGGATCCGGGGCAGCTCGGTGAAGTTGTGCCGCGGCGGTGGGCAACTCGTCGCCCACTCCAGCGAGTTGCCGTGTCCCCACGGGTCGTCCACCAAGACCGGCTCGCCGTAGCGCCAGCTCTTGAACACGTTCCACACGAACGGCAACACCGAGGCGGCAAGGATGAACGCGCCCACCGTGGAGACGAAGTTGAGCGTCGCGAACCCGTCGGTGGGCAGGTAATCGGCGTAGCGGCGCGGCATCCCGGAGTTGCCCAGCCAGTGCTGCACCAGGAACGTGGTGTGGAAGCCGATGAGGGTCAGCCAGAAGTGCAGCTTGCCCAGCCGCTCGTCGAGCAACCGGCCGGTCATCTTCGGGAACCAGAAGTAGATGCCGGCGTAGGTGGCGAACACGATGGTGCCGAACAGCGTGTAGTGAAAGTGCGCCACCACGAAGTAGGTGTCGCTGATGTGAAAGTCCAGCGGCGGGCTGGCCAGCATCACCCCGGTCAGGCCGCCCAGCAGGAAGGTGACCAGGAAGCCCAGCGAGAACAGCATCGGGGTCTCGAAGGTGAGTTGCCCCTTCCACATGGTGCCGATCCAGTTGAAGAACTTGATCCCCGTCGGCACCGCGATCAGGAATGTCATGAACGAGAAGAACGGCAGCAGTACCGCTCCGGTGGCATACATGTGATGGGCCCACACCGCGACCGACAGCGCGGCGATTGCCAGCGTCGCGTACACCAAAGTGGTGTAGCCGAACAGCGGCTTGCGGGAGAACACCGGGATGATCTCGGAGATGATCCCGAAGAAGGGCAGCGCGATGACGTACACCTCGGGATGGCCGAAGAACCAGAACAAATGCTGGAACAGGATCACCCCGCCGTTGGCCGGGTCGTAGATGTGGGCGCCGATGCGGCGGTCGGCCTCCAGCCCGAACAACGCGGCCGTCAGCAGTGGGAAGACCACCAGGACAAGCACACTGGTTACCAGGATGTTCCAGGTGAAGATGGGCATCCGGAACATCGTCATGCCGGGCGCTCGCATGCACACGACGGTGGTGATCATGTTGACCGCCCCCAGAATGGTGCCCAGACCGCCGACGCCCACCCCCAGGATCCACAGGTCCCCGCCCACGCCGGGGCTGTGCACCGCATCCGACAGCGGCGTGTAGGCGGTCCACCCGAAATCGGCCGCACCCCCGGGAACGATGAAGCCGCCCAGCGCGATCAGCGCCCCGCAGACGAACAGCCAGAACGACAACGCGTTCAGCCGTGGAAACGCCACATCGGGCGCACCGATCTGTAGCGGCAGCACCAGATTGGCGAATCCGAAGACGATCGGAGTCGCATAGAACAGCAACATCGCCGTGCCGTGCATGGTGAACAGCTGGTTGTACTGCTCGTTGGACAAGAATTGCAGCCCGGGCCGCGCCAGTTCGAGGCGCAGCAGTAACGCCATCAGGCCGCCGATGAAGAAGAAGATGAAGCACGCGACCATGTACATGATGCCGATCATCTTGTGATCGGTCGTGCTGATGACCTTGTAGATCAGGTTGCCCTTGGGCCCCATCCGGGCGGGAAAAGGCCGACGGGCCTCGAGGGCAGGGGTGGGCGGCGCCTCAGCGGTCATGCATTACCTCCACACGTCCAGAAGCCGGACGGTAATCATCAAGCCGCCCAAGTATTCCGAGACCCCACTGCGCGGACCTAGGGCCAAACGTCCCTAAATTCGGGCGAATCCTGGGTGATGCGGCGCAGGAAGGAAAGCCTTTCCAACGCTGGCGGCCGGCCTCGGGCCGACCGTGAAATGTGGTGTTGACCGGTGCCCCCCGAGCGACGAACATCAACGCAACGCGGCGATCGCCGCCGGCCCGGAGGGGCGAAGCCCCGACTCGGCAACAGCACCTGAGGAGAACCGTATGAGCACCCGGATCATGGACGAGGCCGCGCGGGTTCTGGCCGACCCGTCGGCCTACGCCGACGAGAAGCGGTTGCACCAGGCGCTGACCTACCTGCGGGCCCACGCCCCGGTCGCCTGGGTCGATGTCGAAGGCTACAAACCGTTTTGGGCTATCACCAAGCATGCCGACGTGATGGACATCGAACGGCAGAATGACCTGTTCACCAACGATCCGCGCCCACTGTTGATGGTTTCCGAGGGCGAAGACGTGCTGCGCGCCCAGATGGAGGCGGGCATCGGCCTGCGCACGCTGATCCACATGGACGACCCCCACCACCGCGACATGCGGAAGATCGGCGGCGACTGGTTCAGGCCGAAGGTGATGCGGGACTTGAAGTGTCGCGTCGACGAGCTGGCCAGGATCTACGTCGACAAAATGGTCGAGAAGGGGCCCGAGTGCGACTTCGTCCAGGAGGTCGCCGTCAATTACCCGCTGTATGTGATCCTGTCGCTGCTGGGGCTGCCGGAATCCGACTTCCCGCGGATGCTCAAGCTCACCCAGGAGATGTTCGGCGGTGACGACACCGAGTTCCAGCGGGGTGGCACGACCGAGGACATGCTCGCCGTGCTGCTGGACTTCTTCAACTACTTCGCCGCGCTCACCGCGTCACGCCGCGAGCGCCCGACCGAGGACCTGGCCTCGGCGATCGCCAACGCCACGATCAACGGCGCACCGTTGTCGGACATGGACACGGCGTCGTACTACGTGATCGTGGCCAGCGCCGGCCACGACACCACCAGCGCGGGCATCGCCGGTGGCATGCTGGCGCTGCTGGAGAACCCCGGTGAGCTGGCGCGGCTGCAAAAGGACATGGGACTGATGGGCACCGCGGTCGAGGAGATGATCCGCTGGGTGGTGCCGGTCAAGGAGTTCATGCGCACCGCGCAGGCCGACACCGCGGTGCGCGGGGTGCCGATCGCGAAGGGTGAATCGGTACTGCTGTCCTATGTTTCGGCCAACCGCGACGAGGACGTGTTCAGGGACCCGTTCCGATTCGACGTCGCGCGCGACCCCAACAAACATCTGTCGTTCGGCTACGGCGTGCACTTCTGCCTGGGCGCCGCGTTGGCCCGGATGGAGATCAACAGCTTCTTCTCCGAGCTGGTCCCGCGGATCAGGTCGATTGAGCTGGCCGGCGCGCCGGAGCTGATGGCCACGACCTTCGTCGGCGGCCTCAAGCACCTGCCGATCCGCTACTCGCTGAAGTGAATTCGGGCCGACTCACGTAACGGTCAACTCGTCGGGCAGCTCGTCTTCCAGCGCCGCCCGCGCGAGCAGCTCGCCCAGCACCGGGCCGAACTTCATCAGGTTGGCGCCGACGATCACAATCACGCGGTCGGCATACCCACGCGATTAGAAGAAGAACCCGGCGTGGGGTGCGTCCGGCACCGCGAACAGCCGATCCGCTGTGTCGATCGCCGAGGGGTCTTCGGCCCGGGCCAAGCCGGCGATCGCAAGGTCACGCCACGTCGTTCCGCCAAGCAGGACGGCGGCCAGCCCCTCGACGTCGACCTCGAGGTCCGCTGGTCGCCCGGTCGGCTCGGCACCGTCCCCGGTGACCGTGAAGCGGCCCGAATTGGCGGGCAGCAGGGCGTCATTAACCGCGATCGTGACGGCGCCGTCGCCGCCGTAGCGGCGTGCCTCCAGAGCCCGCCCCGCGTCGATGACACGCAGCCAGGTTTCGTCGTGCACCGCGGTGACCCGCGCCGCCCGCCGATCGACCAGCAGCCACGGCAGCGGGTCATCCATCGGCAACATCCAAAACACCACGCGGTCAATGAGATCCAACTCCAGCAGGAACCGCAGCAATCCGAGATAGGTTTCCGCGGTGGGCGCGAAGAAATCCTCCACCGCGATGGTGCGCTGGTCGCTGACGAACCATCGATCGGTGTCGACGGGACGGTAGCGGGCGAAGCCGGATTCGGATCCCGGTTTGCCGTGCACCACGAAATACGAGGGATCGGGCGCGTTTTCGGTTCGCAGCCGCAGGCTCTCCCACCACGGTCGCGGCCGGTCGATCGTTCCCGGACGCGACGGGCGATTCCGGGCATAGATACCCGGCAGCAGCTCCCAGGCCTGCGCGGCGTCGACCAACCGCACCGGACCGCCCGGCCCGACGTCGCGGCGCAGCGCGGCACGGGCCGTGTGCACCTCCACCGTCTGCGAAGAGCTCGCCACGCCGTATCCGTACCGGCCGTAGATCGTCGCCTCCGACGCCCGCAGGGATGCCACCACTTCACCGCGGGCGGCGATGTCGCGCAACTGATGACCGATCAGCTCGGTGGCGACGCCCCGCCGGGTGAACGAGGGCAGCACCCCGATGTGCGTGACGGCGGCGTGGCCCACCATCGCCCCGCCGGGAAGCGTCATTCGACTCGTCACGGCGTCCGCGGTGCCCACGAGCTGGCCGCCCACGAACGCCCCGACGGTACGGCCGGGCTCGAGCAGTTTGGCGATCTGCCCGGGTGGCAGGTCCGGCAGCGGCGGGAAGCCGATCATCGCGACGCGGAACACGTTGGCCGCGGCGAGCAGATCCTCCTCGCTGCCGAGCACCCGGATCTCGATGGTCATCCGGCCATCATGTCTGGTGCCCGCCGGCCCGTGGACCGCGGGATGCGGCCGCTAACGAATCTGCAAGCCGGTCAACGCCCGGGAGATCACGAGGCGCTGGATCTCGCTGGTCCCCTCGAAGATGGTGAAGATCTTGGCGTCGCGGTGCATTCGCTCCACGGGATAGTCGCGGGTGTAGCCGTTGCCGCCCAGGATCTGGATCGCCTCGTCGGTGACGTAGACGGCCGTCTCGCTGGCCACCAGCTTGGCCATCGACCCCTCCGCCGCGTCGAAGGACTGGTTGTTGCGGGCCATCCATCCGGCCCGCCACACCAACAGGCGCGCGGCGTCGATGCGGCTTCTCATGTCCGCCAGCTTGAACGCCACCGCCTGGAATTCGCCGATCTTGCGCCCGAATTGCTCACGCTGGCAGGCATAGTCGAGTGCGTACTCGTAGGCGGCCCGCGCGACACCGACGGCCATCGCGCCGACCGTGGGGCGGGTGCGCTCGAAGGTCTTCATCGCCGCCTGACTGCGCGCCGATGCGCCCGATTTGACGCGGGCTATCCGCGCTTCGAACTTCTCGCGGCCGCCGAGGATGTGGTCCTCCGGCAGGCGGACGTTGTCCAGCACCACCTCGGCGGTGTGGGACGCCCGAATCCCGTGCTTTTTGAACTTCTGGCCCTGCGCCAGCCCGCTGACACCCGCCGGGACGACGAATGTGGCCTGCCCCCGGGTCCCCAGCTCGGGATAGACCGACGCCACCACGATGTGCACGTTGGCGATGCCGCCGTTGGTCGCCCAGGTCTTGGTGCCGTTGAGCACCCATTCCCCGGTGGCCTCGTCGTAGCGCGCCCGGGTACGGATCGCGCCGACGTCGGACCCGGCGTCGGGCTCGGATGAGCAGAACGCGCCCAGCTTCGGCTCGTCCGCCGTGCCGAACATCTCGGGCAGCCAGCGACCCAGCTGTTCGGGAGTTCCGTTGCCCGCCAGGGCCGCAGCGGCCAGCCCGGTGCCCATGATGGACAGCGCGATGCCCGCATCGCCCCAGAACATCTCCTCGAACGCGGTCAGCATGCCCAGGCCCGTGGGCTCGGCAGCCTGCTGCGCGAAGAAGTCGGGGGAGTACAGGCCCACCTTGGCGGCCTCCTGGATCACCGGCCACGGGGTCTCCTCCCGTTCGTCCCATTCGGACGCGGCGGGCCGGATGACGTCGGCGGCGAACTTGTGCACCCAGTCGCGCACCTCGATCACGTCGTCCGTCAGTTGCAGCGAGAAAGTCACGGCTTCACTCCTGAGATGGTTTGTCGTTCAACGGTTTTTTGGGGGTTCCGTATTGGGCGAGGACGCTGACGGTCTGGCTGACCCACGCCTCGAAGTAGCGCTCCTCGTCGATGTTGCCGGGCAGCCGGCCGGTCAGCGCCTGCAGCGTCGCGGCGTAGGACAACGACCCGATCGCGCCCGCGGCGGCCGCCTCCGGGTCGGGGATGCGGGTACGGCCGGCGCGATTCGACGCGGCGAGCTCGTCGGCGAACCGCTGGTAGGCGTTGTCGGTGATGACCTGCCAGGTCTTCTCGTCCAGGTCACCGAGCTCGTCGGGTTCCCGCAGCATGACCTTGAGCAGGTCCTCGCTCTGCTTGAGGTTGCTCCAGATCAGCTGGCCGGCGGTGCGCACGGCCTGTTCGACACTGCCCGGCTGCCCGGCGTCGTATTGCTCGCGCGCCGCCACGATCCTGTCGATCCGGTACGCGACGGCGGCCTCGAGCAGTTCGCGTTTGGAGCCGAAGTGCTTATACAACGCGCCCGATCCGGGTGCCAGGCCCGATGCCCGCTGGATGTCGGCCACCGACGTCGCCGCGTAGCCCTTGTCAGCGAAGAGCCTGAGCGCCGCGGCCAGCAGGCGATCGCGTCCGGAGGCGAGCATGGTGAGAGAGTACTCACTCACCGCCATTCGGCCAAATTGTCGCGGTCGGCGGGACGCGAGTTCAACGAGGGGCGCTAGATTCTCTGCGAAACGCCACGGCGCCAGGACGCGGCGACTCGGTATCGGTGTGAGGGTGGTGGTCGAGGAGTCGGCGCGTCGCCGGCCCGGTGCCACGAACCGCACAAGAGGAGCGTGACAGTCGCGTGTTACCGCACGTACAGCTGCCGATGCGGGTGTTGTCGCTGCGCACGATCGTTGTCGTGGCCGCGCTCTCGGTCATCACCCTCGTCGTCCTGTTGGGCACCTGGGTGTGGGTGGGTGTGACCAACGACCAGTACAGCCAGCTCGACCGCCGGCTCGATTCGGTCAGCAGCCTCGGCGACATCAACTCACTGCTCAACAACGTGGAGCACGCCAGCCCCGACCAGCCCATGCCGGACGGCAACCTGGTGCGCACCGCTCGCATCGGCGATCAGACGGTTTCGGTGCCCAGCAACATCGTGCTGCCGAAGCTGCCCAACGGGTACGCGAACACCACCATCGACGGGGTGCAGTACCGCGTCCGCACCTTCTCCGCCGGCCCCGCCTCGATCGCGCTGGCCGCGCCGCTGGCCGAGGCCCAGCACCGGATCAACGAGCTGCACCTGCGGGTGCTGCTGATCTGCGCCAGCGTCATCGGGGGCACCGTGGTCGTCGGCTGGGTGATCTCGCTGATCATGGTGAACCCGTTCCTGCTGCTGGCGCAGCAGGCCCGCGCCATCAACGCCCAGTCCAGCCCCGACGAGGTCCAGGTGCGCGGGGTGCGCGAGGCCGTGGAGATCGCCGAGGCCGTCGAGGGCATGCTCGCGCGCATCGGCAACGAACAGCAGCGCACCAAGGCCGCGCTCGAGTCCGCCCGCGACTTCGCCGCGGTCGCCTCCCACGAACTGCGCACCCCGTTGACGGCCATGCGCACCAACCTCGAGGTGTTGTCCACCCTGGACCTGCCGCCGGAACAGCGCGAGGAGGTCATCGGCGACGTCATCCGCACCCAGAGTCGCATCGAAGCGACGCTGACGGCGCTGGAGCGGCTGGCGCAGGGTGAGCTGACCACCGTCGACGACTTCGTCCCGTTCGACATCACCGAGCTGTTGGACCGCGCCGCGCACGATGCGCTGCGGATCTATCCCGACGTGGAGGTGTCGCTGGTGCCGTCGCCGACCGTGCTGATGGTGGGGCTGCCCACCGGGCTGCGGCTGGTGATCGACAACGCCATCGCCAACGCCGTCAAGCACGGCAACGCCGGCAAGATCCAGCTCACCGTGAGCAGCTCCAGCGAGGGTGTCCAGATCGCGATCGACGACGACGGAACCGGCGTCCCGGAATCCGAGCGGGCAACGGTGTTCGAGCGCTTCACCCGCGGGTCGACGGCGTCGCGCTCGGGCTCGGGGCTGGGGCTGGCGTTGGTCGCCCAGCAGGCCGAATTGCACGGCGGCACAGCGGCATTGCAGACCAGCCCGCTGGGTGGCACCCGGCTGCTGCTCAACCTGGCCGGCGACGGCCGCGGCCCCGGGTAGATTTCGCCCGCTATTGACGCACCGGAAAATCGGGCCCCTGGGCGCCCAATTCGCCGTGAGTCGGCAAAAATAAGCGCGGCGTCGATCCGTTGTTCGACGGCGGTTTACGTCCGCCATAACTGCGACGTATTCGCATGAGCCGGTGACCACAGTGTCTGCAGTGGCATAAGAGGTTGTTTGACGGATGACTCATAGCGGGAATACCGCCGACCAGAACAAACGCGTAATTTGCCGGTCGGCAGCCCGGGAGGATCGAGTGAATAACACGAACGGTCGGATCGCACTAGACTGATGCGCCAAGCCCGTCTTTATGACGCTGAGCAATCGGAGGGAAATCATGACGATGTCGATGCAGCCAGAGGCGGTTCTGGCGTCGGCAAGCGCGGAGTCGGCCATCAGCGCCGAAACGGAATCGGCGGCGTCGGCGGCGGCGCCGGCCCTGCTGGGGGCGATGCCGATGGGCGGCGATCCGGACTCGGCGATGTTCGCGGCGGCGCTGAACGCTTGCGGCGCCAGCTATTTGGGGGTGGTGTCCGAGCACGCGGCGCAGCGCGGGCTGTTCGCCGGGGCGCAGGGGCTGGCCTCGGGCACGACCGTCGCGACGGAAACCGCTCGCCAGGCGGCCCTGCTGACAACCGCGGCCACCAGCCTCTAAAAGGGGAAGGTACGCATGGCCGATCCGGGGTGGGCTGCGCGTACACCTGAGGAAAACGATCTACTGCTCAAGGGCGGCGCCGGGGTGGTCACTCACCTGGCCAACGAGGCCGCCTGGATGGCTCTGGCAGCCACCCACCACGCCTCAGGTATCGCGTCTGCGGTCAACACGGCTACGACATCAGCCAGCTGGCTGGGTGCCGGCTCGGCGGCGCCGGCGGCCAACGTCACGATGCTCAACGCGTCGCTGCACGGGCTGGCCGGCTGGGTCGACATGAAGGCACCGGTCGTTGCCACCGCGGTCTCCGCGTACCAAATGGCATACGGCACGATGCGTCCCGCTCCCGAATGCATCGCCAATCGCGATGAGTGGGGAGTCGACAACGGGATCAACCCCCTGGTGCTGGGGGCCCTGACCCCCCGAATCGTGTCGCTTGATGTCCAGTATTTCGGGGTGATGTGGCCCAACAACTCTGCCGTCGGGGCGAGCTACGGGGCCATCCTGACGTCGCTGAGCGAAAGCCTCGCGATTGCGCCACCCGTGGCGACCATGGGCGCGTCGCCGGCGGCACCGGCACAGGCGGCCGCCGCGGTGGGCGAGGCGGCCGCCCAGGTCGGGGCCGGTGACGGCATGCGCTCGGCCCTGCAGGGGGCGCAGCAGGGCACCTCGAGCGCCGGTCAGGCGGCATCGGGCGGCCAGGACTTCATGAGTCAGGCTGGCTCGTTCATGGAGCCGGTGCAGTCGATGATGGGGGCCGTCCCCCAGGCGATGCAGGCGCCCATGCAGATGATGCAGGCGCCCATGCAGATGATGCAGCCGCTGCAATCGATGATGGGCATGTTCGCCAATCCGGGCGCCATGGGTGGGGCTGCGCCGGGCGTCTCGGCGGTCTCGGCGACGGAGGTGTCGGCCGTCGGCGCATCGGGCGGCGGCGGGGCCGCCTCCCTGGGCAGCGCGGGCATGCCCGCGACCAGTTTCACCCGTCCCGTCAGTGCTTTCGAACCGGCCGGCAGCGGACGGCCGGTTGGGTTGCGGCCGAGCGGGGCGCTGGGCGCCGAGGCCATGCGTCCGCAGACCACGACGGTCGGCGGTGGCACACCGATGGGCGGCATGCCGGTGGGGCATGGGGCGGGAGGAGAACGCGGATCTCGAGACAAATCCGAACAGCCCGCGACCGTGCGGGTAGTGGACACCAGAGTGTGAAGCCGGCCCGGCCAAGGGTGAATCGACAGGTATAAATAGCCGCCATACACTTCGCTCCATGCCCCAGGCATTTACGGGGGGCGGCCAACCGGAGAAGGAGAATTCAGTGACAATCAAGGTGACACCGCAAATGCTGCGCGATACGTCCAACGCCATTCAGGCGAACATGGAACACGCAATTGGGATCGGCCAGGGATACGTGGCCAACCAAGAGAACGTGATGAACCCGTCGACCTGGTCCGGTGACGCGGTGGTCGCGTCGCACGCGACGGCCATCGAGGTCCAAAACGACCTGAACAAGGTGCTCAACGGCGGCACCCGGCTGGCCGAGGGCCTCAAGCAGGCGGCGGCCCTGATGGAAGGTCACGAGGCGGATTCGTCGCACGCTTTCAGCGCTCTGTTCGGCCACGGCGGATCCTGACTTCCGCCTGCCTCATTCCTAATTCCACAAACGGTCTTCTGAAAGGAAATTAACAATGTCTGATCCAATTACTTACAACCCCGGAGCCGTGGCAGACTTCGCCAGCGATGTCGCTTCTCGCGCCGGTCAGTTGCAGGGCATTTTCGATGACACCTCGAACCGGACCAACGCGTTGCAGGAATTCTTCGCCGGCCACGGTGCGTCGGGCTTCTTCGAGGCGCAGGCGCAGATGCTCTCGGGGTTGCAGGGCCTCATCGACACGATCCGCCAGCACGGCCAGACCACGTCGCACGTGCTCGACGGCGCGCTGAGCACCGACCAGCACATCGCCGGCTTGTTCTGACTCCGCCCGAGGGCCGGTGAAGGTGGGGCAGGCGCGCCCGAGCGTGTGTGCCCCACCTTTGGTGTCTTGCCACCGAGGAGAGAGACATGCTGACAACGACGGTCGACGGACTGTGGGTGCTGCAGGCGGTCAGCGGGGTGGAGCAGACCTGCCCTGAGCTCGGCCTGCGCCCGCTACTCCCGCGGCTCGACACGCCTGAGCGGGCACTGCGACACCCGGTGGCGGCCGAGCTGAAGGCCGCCGGCGCCCTCGACGACGCCGGCCACGTCGACCCGATGATCCGCGAGTGGCTCACTGTGTTGTTGCGGCGCGACTTGGCGCTGCTCGTGACCATCTCGGTCCCCGGGCGCGACGCCACGCGCGCGTCCATTTGCCGGTTCGCTTCCTGGTGGGTGGTTTTGGAACGCCACGAGGAGCTGGTGCGCCTCTATCCCGCCGGCACCGCCAGCAACGAAACCGGGGCCAGTGATCTGGTGGTCGGGCAGGTCGAGCGGCTGTGCGGGGTGGCCGAGGTGGCGCCCCTCAAGCCGGTCACCTTGGACACCGAGCACTTGCTCGCCTCGGTGCGCGACGCCGCCAGCCTGCGGACGTTTCTGCTCAGTCAGAACCTGGACGTCGACCAGCTGCAGATCGTCACGATGGCGGCCGATCCGGCGCGTTCCGCGCACGCGGCCATCGTGGGGCTGCAGGCCGGGGTGGGACCGGACGAGATGGCGCGCATCGCCGTCGGCGACTCGACCGTCTCCATCATCGACACCCCGGCGGGCCGCGTCTGCGTGGAGAACGTGATCTCGGGGCAACGGCGCTATCAGATCGTCTCGCCCGGTTCGCGCAGCGACATCAGCGGCGCGGTGCAGCGGCTCATCCGCCGCCTGCCCGCCGGTGAGGAGTGGTACTCGTATCGTCGGGTGGTCTGACCGGAGCCGGATTCTCAACTGACCCAAGATAAGTCGGTTAACCAATGCCGTGGAATAGCAACCTCTTACGCACTTGAAGGGGTTTGTTGATCGGTAAACGCGGTATCGCCAAGCGTGTTAGCATCGCGACGTGACGAGCCCTTGGAATGACCCGAATATGTCGGACGAAGGGGCGCTCAGACGGGGGGAACCGTCAGGGGGCCGCAACTTCCCGGATTCGGTATCCGACACCATGCGCATTACCGATCTGGCCGCGCCTCGAAAGATTCCCCCAGGCTCGGGTTGGCGGAAATTCATCTACGTCATCTCTTTTAAAAAAATTAACCCCGGAGAATCGCCCAGCGAGCGGCACTACCGGGACTTGCAGAACCGCATCCGGCGGCACATCCGTCGGCAGTACGTCATCACGGTGGTCTCCGGCAAGGGCGGCGTCGGCGTTTCGACGATGGTCGCCTGCATCGGTGGGGTGTTCCGAGAATGCCGGCCGCAGAACGTGATTGCGATCGACGCGGTCCCGGGTTTCGGCACGCTGGCCGACCGGATCGACGAGTCACCGCCGGGTGACTACACCGCCATCATCAACGACACCGACGTGCAAGGCTACGCGGACATCCGTGAACACTTGGGACAGAACCCGATAGGCCTCGATGTGCTGGCCGGAAACCGCACCTCGGACCAGCCCCGGCCGCTGGTGCCGGCGATGTTCTCCGGCGTTTTGTCGAGGCTGCGGCGAACCCACACCGTGATGATCGTCGACACCTCTCCGGATCTGGAACACGAGGTGATGAAGCCGGTCTTGGAGAACACCGACACCCTGGTGTTCGTCTCCGGCATCACCGCGGACCGGTCTCGGCCGGTGCTGCGGGCCGTGGACTACCTCAGGTCGCAGGGCTACCACGAGCTGGTCTCGCGCAGCACCGTGATCATCAACCACACCGATCAGATCACCGACAAGGATGCGCTGGCGTACCTGACCGAGCGGTTCAGCAAAGTCGGCGCGACCGTCGAAGAGATGCCTTTCGATCCGCACCTGGCCAAAGGTGGGCTCATCGACACGGTTCATGAATTGAAGAAAAAGACGCGGTTGCGGCTTTTTGAAATTACCGCCGGCCTGGCCGACAAATACATTCCGGATGCGGAGCGGACGGCGCCGTGACATCAGCGCATAAGGTCGCCTTCCCGGCGCGCTGTGCGGTCAATATTTCCTACGAGAGGCATCTGTGCTCGCAAGTGTTCCCCGCCGGAATTCCGGTGGAGGGATTCTTCGAAGGAATGGTCGAGCTCTTCGACGCGGACTTGAAGCGGAAAGGGTTTGAAGGCATAACGTTGCCGGCCGGCAGCTACGAACTCCACAAGATCAACGGGGTCCGGCTCGACATCAACAAGAGCCTCGACGAGCTGGGCGTGCAGGACGGCGACACCCTGGTGTTGGTGCCCCGGGTCGCCGGCGAGTCCTTCGAACCGCAGTACGAGTCGCTGTCGACCGGTCTGGCCGCCATGGGCAAGTGGCTGGGCCGCGACGGCGGTGACCGGATGTTCGCCCCGGTGACGCCCCTGACCGCCGCCCACACCGCCATCGCGATCATCGCGATGGCGGCCGCGGTGGTCGTCGCCCTCGCGCTGCGCGCGCGGACGTTCACCGACAGCCCAGTCCCGGCCGCGGTGGCCGGCGCCGTCGGCGTCTTGCTGATGATCGCAACGTTCGTCGTCTGGTGGGGCTGGCGGGAGCGGCGCGACATGTTCAGCGGGTTCGGCTGGCTGGCGGTCGTGTTGCTGGCCGTCGCGGGCGCCTGCGCGCCGCCGGGCTCCCTCGGCGCAGCCCACGCGGTGATCGGACTCGTGATCGTGATCCTGGGGGCGATCGCCATCGGTGTGCTGACCCGCAAGCGGTGGCAGACGGCGGTCGTCACGGCGGTGGTGACGGTGTGCGGGATCCTCGCCGCGGTGGGCGTCGTGCGGATGTTCCGCCCGGCCTCGCCGCAGGTGCTGGCCATCTGCGTGCTGGTGGGATTGCTGATCCTGGTCAGGATGACGCCGCTGATCGCGTTGTGGGTGGCCCGCGTGCGGCCGCCGCACTTCGGATCGATCACCGGGCGTGACCTGTTCGCGCGCCGCGAGGGCATGCCCGTCGACACGGTCGCCCCGGTCAGCGAGGACGAGTCCGAGGACGAAGACAACGAGCTGACCGACATCACCGCGCGGGGCGCGGCGATCGCCGCCTCGGCCCGGCTGGTCAACGCCGTCCAGGTCGGGGTGTGCGTGGGGGTGTCGATCGTCCTGCCCGCCGCCGTGTGGGGAGTGTTGGCGCCGGGACGCCAATGGGCCTGGTTGGCGCTGGTGGTGGCGGGCCTGGTGGTGGGCATCTTCATCACCCAGGGCCGCGGATTCGCCGCCAAGTATCAGGCCGTGGCGCTCGCCTGCGGCGCCTCGGCCGCGGTGTGCGCGGGAGTGGTGAAATATGCGCTCGCCGAGCCGAAAGACGTTGTGAACGGCCTGCTTTGGCCCGCGACGGCCGTCGCAGCCTTCGCCGCGCTCGGCCTGGCCGCGGCCCTTTTGGTGCCCACGGTGCGGTTCAGGCCCTTCATCCGGTTGACCGTGGAATGGGTGGAAGTGCTCGCGTTCATCGTCTTGCTGCCGGCGGCGGCGGCCCTGGGAGGGCTCTTCACGTGGATTCGCCACTGAAGCGGGTGGCGGCGATGACCGCCGCCGTCACCCTTGTTGCGCTTGCGGCGAATGTCCCTGCCGCACAGGCGATCACGCCTCCACAAGTGGATCCGGGATTGGTGCCGCCGGACGGACCGCCCCGATCGGACCAGCCGATGCGGCGCGCCAACAGCTGCTCGACGCCCATCACCGTGCGCAACCCCGACGTCGCGCAGCTGGCGCCCGGCTTCAACCTGCTCAACATCAGCAAGGCATGGCAATACAGCACCGGCAACGGTGTACCGGTGGCGGTCATCGACACCGGTATTTCGCCCAACCCGCGGCTGCCCGCCGTGCCCGGCGGCGACTACATCATGGGCGAGGACGGCCTGTCCGACTGCGACGCGCACGGCACGATCGTGGGCTCGATCATCGCCGCCGCGCCGCAAGGGGTTCTGCCCATGCCACGGCCGATGCCCTCGACGCCCGCCTTCCCCCCACCGGCCGGACCGCCACCGGCCATCGGCGCACCTCCGCCGCCCGTGGAGGTGCCGCCGCCGGTGGCGCCGCCGCCACCGCCCCCGCCGGTGACTATCACCCAGGTGATTCCGCCACCGCCGGAACGGTTGTTGGCCACGGTCAGTGGGGCGTCCCAGCTGATCGGCCGCCGGCCGTGGCACCACAACACCAGCCACGACCACGCGGGCTGACCCCACCACCGGACGAAGACCAGGGCGATGCCAACCACCGCGGCGACCGCGGCGCCGATGTAGCCGGCCGCCGCCCAACTCGCCACCGCGAGCAGGAACACGACCCACACCCCGACGACCCGTCGGTTGCTGCCCGGGCTGAACCCGGTCAGCGTGGACCTCACCGCGCCCTCCTCAGCCGCGCCGCAATGGCGGCCACGAGCACGCCCGCGGCCACCGCCCCGACGAACCCGAACGCCACCATCATCTCAATCCGCCAGTCGTCCAGGGCTTTTGAGCCGGTCAACCCCCCGCCCGGAGATCCCAATTCCGACGAGAAGGTCAAAGCCGGCACGCTCAACACGGTCGCCCGCGCAGTGGTCCACGCGGCCAACATGGGTGCCAAGGTGATCAACATCTCGGTGACCGCCTGCCTGCCGGCCTCGGCCCCCGCCGACCAACGCGCGCTCGGCGCGGCGCTGTGGTATGCCGCCACGGTCAAGGACGCGGTCGTGGTGGCCGCGGCCGGAAACGACGGGGAAGCCGGCTGCAACAACAACCCGATGTACGACCCGCTGGATCCGTCGGATCCCCGGGATTGGCATCAGGTCAAGGTCGTCTCGTCGCCGTCCTGGTTTTCCGACTACGTCCTGTCGGTCGGTGCGGTCGATGCCACGGGCGCCGCGCTCGACAAGAGCATGTCGGGACCTTGGGTGGGTGTCGCGGCGCCGGGCACCCACATCATGGGCCTCTCACCCCAGGGGGGCGGACCGGTCAACGCCTACCCGCCGTCGAGGCCGGGCGAAAAGAACATGCCGTTCTGGGGCACCAGCTTCTCGGCCGCCTACGTCAGCGGCGTCGCGGCCCTGGTGCGGGCGATGTTTGCTCGCTCACCTTCCCGGCGGTCAAGCCCACCGTGTCGGGCCTGG
>NZ_LZKD01000218.1:0-891 GCF_001668695.1 Mycobacterium sp. E2497 | reverse complement strand
TCGACCAGCCGCAGGTCATCGAATTCAAGACCGCCACCATCGCCGAGCTCGGCGCCGAGCCCACCGCCGATGTCCGGGCCGTCCCGATCGACCTGCGCCACGACTGGCCGTCGGCGCTGCGCCGGGCCGGCTTCGACGCCGCGCGGCCCGCCGCCTGGGCGGCCGAGGGCCTGCTCGGTTTCCTGCCGCCCGAGGCGCAGGACCGGCTGCTCGACGACATCACCGCGCTCAGCGCCGACGGCAGCCGCCTGGTCGCCGAGGTCTTCATCAACTCCGGCACCAACGGCGACGCCCTGAACGCCGCCAGCCAGAAGTGGCGGGGCAACGGCCTGGACATCGCGCTGGGCGACCTGGGCTTCCCGGGCGAGCGCACCGACGCCGCCACCCACCTCGAGCGGCTCGGCTGGCGCACCGTTCGCACACCCCTGAATCAGCTGTTGGCCGACAACGGGTTACCTTTGCAGCGCACCGACCCCGGTGCGCCGTTCGCCCAGAACTACTACTGCACTGGGGTCTTGAAGCAGGCCGGATGACCAGGAAGGCCACCCATGGCAGACAGCGCCCCCGCCAAGCCGCTTGACGGATTCCGGGTTCTCGACTTCACCCAGAACATCGCCGGGCCGCTGGCCGGGCAGGTGCTGGCCGACCTGGGCGCCGAGGTCATCAAGGTCGAGGCGCCCCACGGCGACGCGGCCCGGCAGATCACCGCGGTGCTGCCCGGGCGCCCGCCGCTGCCCACGCTGTTCCTGCCGCACAACCGCGGCAAGAAGTCGGTGGCGGTGGACCTCACCGACGAGGAGGCCAAGCAGCAGATCCTGCGGCTGGTCGATCTCGAACACCGCGGTGCCCGCCGCCCACGGCAGCCGGTAGGCCCGCGCGTCCAGGCCCGAG
>NZ_LZKD01000217.1:0-5014 GCF_001668695.1 Mycobacterium sp. E2497 | reverse complement strand
TTCCACGCCGTGACCCCGGCGCAGGGCAGCGTCGCCGCCCGTTCGTCAGAGATCGCCGCGGGGATGCCGACGACCGCTTCCCGCGACACCACCTTGTATTCGGTGAGCCACCCGTCCTGCCCGCTGCCGTAGCTGTCGGAGTTGGCGGTCGGCGGCATCGGGCCGCCGAACCACCTGGGGTGGAAAGCGCTGACAACCCGGTCACCGGGGCGGTAGTCGTCGACGCCCTCGCCCGCCTCGACGACCTCGGCGGCGGCGTCGCTGCACGGCACCAGACCATGCCTGGCGTCCCGCACGTAGCGGCCGAGGGGGATCGCGATGTCCCGGTAGTTCAGTGCGACGGCCTTGATTCTCAGCAGCAGCTCTCCCCGCTGTGGTGAAGGGACGGGTTCGTCGCATAGCCGCAACCCGTCGAGTCCTCCGGCGGCGCCATCGAACCGGTATACGCGCATCGCCTGATTCCTCTCTCTGTCGGTTTCGGTGTCAACAAAGTGTGAGTTTGCGTCGGTGCTCGTCGAAGGTGATCAGCTCGTCGTTGTGTGTCCGGCGGGGATCTTGTTGTTACCTTGATCCTTGAATGGCTTTGGTAACGCCGATCGAGCCCACGGGTATGGTGGGCCGTTCGGTGACCTTCTTGGTCCATCGCGACAGGCTCAATCCGCCGTCTATGCCGCTGCGTTCGGGGAGTCCCGGGTCCCGCATGGAGCTCCGGTAACACCGCGGCTCGCTGTACTGCTGGGCCACCGAGGTGTAACCGATTGCGTTCATCACTACCCGCAACTGCCCGCGCGTGGCCGATATTCCGGCATTTCCGATTTCTTCGCGACAGATTCCATGTGATTCATCTCCCTCTAATTCGTCTGGGGGAGAGGATGATTGGTGCATCGATTGCTCGGCTCATCGGATATGGCGATAGGCACCTAAGGAAAGCTGTTGCAGCGGAGATGCTTACGCAGGTTCCGGTGACCGCTCGGAAACGTTGAGCACCGTCTCGATGGCGGTGGGAATATTCTCGACCGCCTCGGGTCCGCCTAGGGCCAACCGCATGAGATAGCCCGGCAGCACGCACAGCAGCAGGTCGGCGACGGCCGTCGGGTCGAGTCGGACATCGGATCGAGTGGGCGCATCGGTGCTCAACTTGGCGAGCGCGGTGCCGATCGCCTCGCGCAGGTGCGTGGCCAGCGTCGCGTTGCGCAGGGCTTCGGACCACACCAGCACCGCGATGGCGGCGAAGCCGTCCTCGCCGTGGCGATGGGTGACGAAGTCGAGCACGGTCGCAATGGCCGCCTGCGGGGTGGCGCCATCGTCGATGGATTGTCCGATGACGGCGACGACTTGCTCGAGGTTTTCGGCGGCGATCGCCTCGATGACCGCGTCTTTGCTGGGGAAGTAGCGGTACACCGCGCCGGAGGACATTCCCGCCTCCTCGACCAGGTCGTGCATCGACGCGGCGTGGAACCCGTTACGGATGAAGCAACGCCGCGCGGCCGCCAGGATGTGTGCGCGCCGTTCCGCGCGGTACTCCGGCGTGACTTTCGGCATGCTCGTCAACGTAGCATAAAAAAGCACGAGCGTTCGCGTTTGACAGGCGGCAAGCCGGGGCAGACCATAAACGTGAACGCACGTTCGCGGATTTCCGCCTCGATCCAGGAGGAGATGACGGCACATGACTCAGGCAACTGACTTCGGCACATTCGGCCGGTTTGTGGAGACGCCGGTCGACCAGATGGAGCCTGCGATGAAACAGGCATATGACTTCACCCGGGGGTTGCGCGGGCTGGTGCCGGGCCCGCACAAGATCTGGCTGGCCAACCCGACCCTGTCGACGACCATCGTGCCGACCGGCGCCTACTTTCAGCGATACTCCACGTTGAGCAAGGCCGAGATCGAAATCGCCACCGTTCTCGTCACCGCTCAATGGCGCAGCGCGTACGCCGCCTACGAGCACGAGATCATCGCCGAGCGCGACGGCCACCTCGACCCGCGGGCGGTCGAAGCCCTCATCGCGGGACTGCCGGCGTCGTTCGACGACCCGCGCGAGCAAGTGGTCTACGAGTTGGCGTCGGCGTTGGTCACGACGCGGGTGGTGCCGACGGGGCTCTACCGGCGCGCCCGGGACCTGTTGGGCGACGCCGGCATCGTCGACGTGGCGGTGCTGCTGGGGTGGTTCACCATGGTGTGCCTGACCCTGGGCGCCTTCGACGTGCCCGCCAATGCTGAGGGGCTGGACCAGTGAGGTGCGTCGCGCAGGCCCTGGGCGGCCGCCTCGACCTCGACCCGGCCCGGCTACGGTGCACCGGGCCTCGCGTCGACGACGCGCTACGTCAAGAAGCGGCGCAACGGTCCGGCGCCGCAGGGGTTTTGGGCATCACGGTGCTGACCACCGGCACCTTTCACGCCGGCTGCGCGATTCTCACCGCCCTCGCGATTCCCGCGCCCGACCAAAGCTAACCAGCGAGGACCACCATGTCTGTTCAGCCTTTGCCCACCGTGACGCTCACTCCCGTGGCGTACTTCCCGAAGCAATACTTTCCGGAGAACCTCGCCGTGCGCGCCGACGGCTCGCTGCTGATCACCGCCGTCCTGCAGCGCGAACTGTGGTGGGTGCCGCCGCCCCAGCCGGGCGCGCTCGTCGACCCGGTCCTGCTGCACACCTTCGATCACCCCGTCACCGGGATCGTCGAGGTCACGCCCGACGTCTTCGTCGTCAACCTGACGCTGGCCTACACCACCGGTGAATCACACCTTGCCAGAGTCGATCTCACCGACTGGGCGCCCGGACGGCCCGTGACACCGGAGCTGATCTACACCTTCGACGGGCGAGCCCGCGGACTCAACGGCAGCTGCCTGCTCGCGCCGGGGGTCCTGGCGGTCGCCGACTGCTTCGCGGGCCTGATCTGGCGAGTCGACCTCGACCAGGAGGCGCGGCGTGGGTCCGCGCGGGTCTGGCTGGCCCACGACACGATGGCCTTCGACCCCGACAGCGGTGTGCCGCCACCGCCGCAGCCGGGGGTCAACGGCGTGCGCTACAGCCCGCACACCGGCTACCTGTACTACACCTCGACCGCGCAGAAGGTGTTCATGCGCGTCGCGGTCGACCCGTCGACGCTGGACCCGGCCGGGTCAGCCGAATTCGTCGCCGCCATCGACAACGCCGACGACTTCTGCCTCGACGAAGACGCCGGGTTCGCCTACGTCACCCGGCACCGCGCCAATACGATCGACCGGGTGCCGCTGCAGCCCCGGCACGGCAGCGAGGTCCGTCACATCGCCGGTGACCCGTTCGACGCGGCCCTGGTCGGGCCGTCGAGTGCCGCCTGGGGGAGGGCGGACGGCGAACGCGGGCGGGTCGCTTACGTCACCACCGACGGCGGCACCACTGCCCCTCCCGACGGAATCGTTCGACGCGCCGCCGTGCTGCGCGTCGAATTAGGTTATGCCGCAACGGCCTCGATGGGCGGGACGAAGACATGACCGGGTATGTCGTGAAGACAGCACAGGCATCGATCGACACCCGCGTCGACGGAGACGGGCCCGCCGTCGTGATCATCCCGTCTTACGGCCGCGACGCCGGCGGCGACTTCGACGCCTTGACCACGGCGCTCGTCGCCGCGGGCCACCGGGTGTTACGCCCACAGCCGCGCGGCATCGCGGGTTCCCGTGGACCCATGAACGGTGTCACCTTCGCCGACATGGCCGGCGATATCGCGCGGGTGATTGAGGACCTGGCCGACGGGCCCGCCGTGATCCTCGGGCACGCCTTCGACAACTTCGTCGCGCGCGCAACCGCCGTGCACCATCCCGACACCGTGGCGGCAGTGATCCTGGCCGCCGCAGCCGGGAAAACCGTTGACCCACAGATCAATTCAGCACCGATACGCGTCGGTGACCTCACTCTGCCCGACGCGGCCCGACTGGACGCGCTGCGGATGGCCTTCTTCGCGCCCGGCCACGATGCCTCCATCTGGCTGACCGGCTGGTATCCGGAAACCCTTGCAATGCAGGTGGACTGCGCGCAGCACACCGACGTCGCGCGCTACTGGGGCGCCGGGGAAGCGCCGGTGTTCGAGATCATCGCCGCCCTCGACCCGTTTCACCACCGCGCCGAATGGGGCGACCTGCGCGCCCGCTACGGCGAACGCGTCAGCACCGTCGTCATCGATGACGCCAGCCACGCCCTTTTCCCCGAACAGCCCGACGCCGTGGCCGCCGCGATCATCGAGTACCTTCGTCGTTGAATCCGGTGTGAGGCGGCGGTGATGACGAACGACATTCATTCGATGGTGATCGCGTCGGACTACCGCGTTCCGGATCCCAGCCGGGTGTGGCCGCTGCTCGAGCGCAGGAAGACGGCCCTGGCCGACATCGGCGCCCACCACGTCCTGGTCTACACCTCGACGCACGACTACGGCCGAGTGCTGGTGATGATCGGAGTCCACAGCCGCGAGCCGATCGTGGAACTGCTGCGCTCGCGCGTCTTCTTCGACTGGTTCGACGCGGCCGGCGTCGACGACATTCCGGCGGTCTTCGCCGGCGAGATCGTCGACAAGTTCATTCCGGCGCCCACCGCGACCCCGGAGGCACCGGGCGTCGTCGTCGCCACCATCGCCTCGGTCCACGACGTGCCGGGGCTGGCCGCCGAAGTCGCCTCGGCCACCGAGAGATTCGTCGCGGCCGGCATCCGCAAGACGTGGATCTTCCAGGCCTTCGACGATGAGCACGAGGTGCTGATCATGTCGGAGTTGCCCGACGAGGAGAGCGCGCGGCGGTGGATCGAGCATCCCGACGCCGCGGCCGAGTGGATGTCGGGCGCCGGGGTGGGGCCCTACCCGCCGGTGTTCGTCGGCCGATTCACCAACATGATGCGCATCGAGGCGGACTGAGCGGCCACCCGGGATGTTCGTGTGCCTGTGCAACGGGGTCACCAGCCAAATGGTGACCGAGGCGATCGAGGCCGGGGCGTGCACGACCAACGACGTCGCCCGGGCCTGCGGGGCGGGCGCCGACTGCGGCC
>NZ_LZKD01000216.1:0-1191 GCF_001668695.1 Mycobacterium sp. E2497 | reverse complement strand
CAAGCCTGCGGACAGCATCACCAAGACCGCCGAACTTCTGGAAAACTTCGCGCGCGTGGGACGGATTGGGTGAGGAGCCATACCCCCGACGTCGCCGGTGCACGGCAACTGCAAGGCTAGGACCCGTGACGAAATTCGTTCTCGCCGGGTATGGAACGCGCGGCGACATCGAGCCTTTGGCGGCTGTTGGCCGCGAGCTGGTGCGCCGAGGGCACGACGTGGCCATGGCGGTCCCGCCGGAATTGGTGGGCTTCGCCGAGTCCGCCGGGCTCGCGGCGGTCCCGTACGGCCCGGAACTGCATGATTTCCTCGACGAGGAGTTCCTTCGCAACATGTGGGCGGAGTTCTTCCGGAACATCTGGACGGTCCGCAGCCCGATCAGGTTGATGCGCAAGGTGTGGGAGCCCCTGATCCGGCATTGGGGCGAGGTGAACACCACGCTGACGTCGCTTGCGGCCGGCGCCGACCTGCTCTGCACCGGCCTGAATTTCGAGCAGGCCGCCGCCAACGTCGCCGAGTTCTACGGCATTCCGCTGGCGACACTGCATCACTTCCCGATGCGGGCCAACGGCCAGCTCGTTCCGCGCGTGCCGGCGCCGCTGTTCCGCTCCAGCATGAAGACGGTCGAGTGGTTGTTTTGGCGGTCGACGAAGCGAGTCGAGAACGCACAGCGCCGCGAACTCGGCCTGTCCGCGGCCACGAAACCCTCGCCGCGGCGGATCGCCGAACGCGGTTCGCTCGAGATTCAGGCCTATGACGAAGTCTGCTTTCCCGGCCTGGCCGCCGAATGGGCGAAGAAGTGGGGCGACCGACGGCCCTTTGTCGGTGCGCTGACGATGCAGTTGACCACGGACGCCGACGAGGACGTGGCGTCATGGATCGCCAAGGGCACGCCGCCGATCTGCTTCGGGTTCGGGAGCATGCCGGTCGCCGAGTCTCCCGCGGACACCGTCGCCCTGATCAGCGCGGCGTGCGAGGAGCTGGGGGAGCGTGCGCTGGTGTGCTCCGGCTGGAGTGACTTCAGTGGGGTGCCGCAGCCCGACCACGTCAAGGTGGTGGGCGTGGTGAATTACACGAAGATCTTCCCCGCCTGCCGGGCGGTGGTTCACCACGGCGGCTCGGGCACCACGGCCGCGGGTCTGCGTGCCGGAATACCGACGTTGATCCTGTGGACCGCGGGAGACCAGCCGT
>NZ_LZKD01000215.1:0-5194 GCF_001668695.1 Mycobacterium sp. E2497 | reverse complement strand
CTCGATGTCGAGCAGCCCGCCGCCGCGCTGCATCTGGGTCCGCTGCTCACCGAGGATGACCGCCGCTACCTGACCTGCGATGCCACCTGCGAGGTGTGGTTCGAACGTGCCGGCGAGGTCATCGGCGCCGGGCGGGCGACGCGCACCATCAGCCGGCGGCTGCGCCGGGCGCTGGAGCATCGCCACCGCATGTGCGCGGTGCCCGGCTGCGGCGCCACCCGTGGGCTGCACGCCCATCACCTCCGGCATTGGGAAGACGGCGGCCCCACCGAGCTGGCCAACCTCGTGCTGGTCTGCCCCTATCACCACCGACTGCACCACCGCGGCGTCATCACCCTCACCGGACCCGCCGCCGACCTCACCGTCACCGACAGCCGCGGCAGACCACTGAGCACAGCATCACTTGCGCGCCCACCCACCCTGGCCCCACCCGACGTCGCGCCATGCCCCGGACCCACCGGCGAACGCGCCGACTGGTGGTGGTACGACCCCTTCCAACCGCAACCACCACCACCCAACTAGGCCGGCAGCGCGGTCATCGACCAGATTCCCGATCTCGGCGTCACGGGTTTCGCGCTGGATCCTCAACTGCTACATCGGCTACCCGAGTCAGCCGGGGCAGCCCTCACGGTTCGCGGTGTCAAGCGCCTTCGGCGCGCCCTCGAGGGCGGAGTGCAGCGACTCGAAGACCTGCGGGTCCCACGTCAGCGCCGTCTTCCAGTCCAGCCCGGCCTGGTTGGAGACGAAAATGCTGTGCGTGTCGTCGAACGCGTAGCAGCGCCGGTGCGGCAGCACGGAATCGGGCAGGTCGACCGCCAGCGCGCTGCGCAACGCCACGATGCCGTCGTTGGGCCACACCATGGGGTTGACCTGCCCGGCCTTGGTGAATTTCTTGCCCCCGATCAGCACCACCGGGATCTTGTCCAACACCCCGGCCTGGAACTGGTTCCAGCCGTCCTTGCCCATCAGGTAAGCCTGATTCACCTCGCGGCCGGAACCCGACACCAGCCGCAGCACTTCGGTCTTGAAACCCTTCATCGCGTTCTCGCAGAACTGGTCGCCCGCGCAGTCGGTCAGCGGGAGGACGTCGTTGGCGTAATCCGACAGGTACGAGCCCTGCCACGGCGTGCCGATCGTGGTCAGCGAGCGGACGTGCACCGCCGAGTTCGTGGTGGTCAGTACCCGGATCGCCGCCCGCGAGTACAGGCCGCCCATCGAGTGGCCGACCAGGTCGACCTCGTTTATGCCCTTGTCGGTGTGCAGGTAGGTCAAAAACCGCGCCAGGTGTTCGCCGGCGGTGTCGATGCTCCCGGTGGAGTTCACGGTCATGTTCTCCGGCAGCGTGATTGGGCAGACCCCGAACGGGCCGAAGCCGGTCTGGTCCACCACCTGTCCCCGGCCGGCCATCGCCGGTGACGTGAACACCTTGTAGCCCTGCTTGAGCAGGTATTCGCGGATCGCGGTGTCGGTGTTGCCCGCCGCCAGCCCGGTCGAGCACGCCTGGTCGGGTGTGGTGAACGGGCTCGTCGCATCCCCGCCGGAGACGATGACGACCGCCTGCGACGCCGCGCGCTTCTGGTCGGACCGGCCGCACCCCAGCAGCATCGACGTCGTGGCCACCACGATCGCGGTGAGCGCCAGCATGCGTCGCACACCCTGGATGCTAACCGTCGCACCGGCCGCGATCGGCCGATTCGAGCGACTCAGGGGGCGCGTCTGGGCCGTGCGCGTTCGCCGGCGAACCCGCGCACCGCGTAGGCGCGCACGAACTCGGCCACCGCCTGGGGATCGTCCATGTCCAGCGTCGAGGACGGCGTGCTGAAGAGCGAGAACAGGATGCGCGCGAACCATTCGCCGGCGGTCTGGACGTCGAGGTCCTTGCGCACCTCCCCGGTGAGCCTGGCGGCCGACAGGTAGGGCGCGACGAAGTCGACGCACTCGCGCAGCAGCACGGCGGCGTCCTTGGTCAGCAGCAGGCTGATGGCGTCCTCGTCGAAATACTTCTCGGATGCGATGGATCGCCGGGCCTGGGTTACGAAAACGGCTGCCTCGCTGAGCTTTTCCTCGAGGGAAGCGCCGCGCGCCATGGCTTTGGACATCTCGCGGTAGAACCGCTCGGAAGCGTGTTCGGCGCAGGCTTCGATGATGGCGCCCTTGTCGCCGAAGTACTCGTAGATGGTGCTGCGCGACACCCCGGCCGTCCTGGCGATGTCGACGATCGTCGCCTTCTGCAACCCCTGCTTGCGGAAGCAGGCGTACGCGGATTCCACGATCAACTCGCGGGTGTCGATGGCCTGGGCGGCCGCTTGGGTCATCACGGCACCAACGCACCCCGCGGCACCAACCCGGCGTCGGCCGACGCAAAAGCGGCGTTGACGTCGGTCAGGTGGAAGGGTTCGGGCATCAACCGGTCGAACGGGAACCTGGTGTGCTGCAGGAAGTTCAGGCCGATCGCCAGCGTGACGGGTTCGTAGAACATGACGCCGCGCACCGACTTGTTGCCGTAGACCAGCACGCTCGGATCCAGCTCGAAGGTTCGTCCCATGCCGACGTTGCCGACCTCGAGGAGCGTTCCCCCGTTGTTGAGGAAGCCGATCCCCTCGGGAATGACGCCCGGCACGCCGACGACCTCGAGCACCCAGTCGGCGCCGACGCCGCCGGTGCGCGCGCGGACCTGTTGGGCGACCTCCGCGGCCGACAGGGCGCTCGCGTCGATGCAATGTGTGGCACCGAAATCGGCGGCGACGTCGAGCCGTTCGGGGATCTTGTCGATGACGATGACCTCCGCGGCACCGGCGGTGCGGGCCACGGCCGCGGCGTTGATGCCCAGCCCGCCCGCACCCTGGATGACCACCGTGTCGCCGAGGCGCACCTCGCGCAGCGCGAACAGCACCTGGGCCAGCGCGCAGTTCAGCGGGGCGACGGCTTCGTCCGGCAGGCCCTCGGGCACCTTGTACAGCGGCTGGCGCCGGCTGGTGTAGTAGTACTCGCCGTAGGCGGCGACGAAGTGCGGCGCCTGATCGTGGGTCCGGTATTCGCCGGCCATCAGGTTCTGACACGCGTGGGAGCGGCCCCGCGCGCAGGCGTGGCACTGGCCGCAGAACCAGAAATACGGCGTGACCACGCGATCCCCCACCGCCAGCGGCTTCCCGGTCGCATCGGTGGTCAGGCCGTCGCCCAGTTCGGCGATCTCGCCCACCATTTCGTGGCCCATGGCGAACGGGCACGGCAACGGCAGTTCGCCGCGGAAGATGTGCAGGTCAGATCCGCAGATGCCGGCCATCCGCAGCCGCAGCGCCGCGCTGCCGGGCGCCGGTGTGGTCAACGGAAACTCGGCCAGCTCGATGGGACCGCCGTGGGCGGTCAGCAGCGCGAGCTTCGGCATGATGATCCCCCTCAGTTGGCGGGCGCCAGGATCAACCCGCTGGTGGGCACGCCGGTTCCCGACGTGACGAGCACGTGCTCGACGTTGTCGACCTGGTTGTAGGACGTCCCGCGGACCTGGCGCACTCCCTCGGTGATGCCGTTCATGCCGTGGATGTAGGCCTCGCCGAGCAGCCCGCCATTGGTGTTGATCGGGAACTCCCCACCCAGTGAGAGCCGCTCGACGGTGGCGAAGTCCTTCGCCTCGCCGCGTCCGCAGAACCCGAGCTCCTCGAGCTGGGCGAACACGAACGGCGTGAAATGGTCGTAGATGAAGGCGGTTTGGATGTCCTGCGGCTTGAGGCCCGAGTCGCGCCACAGCCTCTTGGCGACCACGCCCATCTCGGGCAGCCCGGTGATGTCGTCGCGGTAGTAGCTGGTCATCATCTCGCCGTCGGCGGCCGCGCCCTGGGCGGCCGCCGTGATGATCGCCGGCGGCTGTCGTAGGTCGCGCGCGCGTTCGGCGCTGGTGACCACGAGCGCGACCCCGCCGTCGCTTTCCTGGCAGCAATCCAGCAGCCGCAGTACCGGTTCGACGATCCACCGCGATTTCTGGTGATCTTCCAGCGTGATCGGACGCTGGTAGAACCAGGCATCGGGGTTGCGGGCCGCGTGTGCGCGGTCCACGACCGCGATGCGGCCGAAGTCTTCGTTGGTGACGCCATACGTCGACATGTAGCGCTGGGCGTGCATCGCGACCCACGCCGCGGGGGTGAGCAGTCCGAAGGGCGCGTAGTGCGCCATGAACAGCGGGGTCCCCAGGTCGGTGCGCCCGCTGCCGCCGAACCGCATGCCGGAGCGTTCGTTGAAGGCGCGCCAGCACACCACCACGTCGGCGACGCCCGTCGCGACGGCCATGGCGGCGTGCACGACGGTGCCGGCGGCGGCCCCGCCGCCGTGGTGCACGCGGGAAAAGAAGCTCAGGTCGCCGATGCCCACGTTGCGGGCGATCTCGATCTCGTCGCTGGAATCCATCGTGAAGGTGACCATGCCGTCGACGTCTCCGGGTGTCAGGCCGGCGTCGTCGAGCGCGGCACTCACCGCCTCACAGGCCAATTGGAGCTCGCTGCGCCCCGACTCCTTGGAGAACTCGGTCTGGCCGATGCCGACGATGGCGCAGCTGCCGGGCAGCGAGGAGCTCACGCTTGACCCGTTTCGCACGCCCCGTCGAGCAGGCTGAGGACCGCCGTACCCGCGACGTGGTCGCCCAAGCTGTTGGAGCCCTTGAACGTCACCTCTACGAAGTTCTCATCCCCGCTGCCCTCGGTCTTTCCGGTGACGCTGCCGGTGAAGCGCAGCGGGTCGTCGGGAAAGCACGGCACGCCAAGGCGGATCGACAGGTTCTTGACCATCGCTTCGGGCCCGGCCCAGTCGGTGAGGAACCGCACGCAGTAGCCGTTGGTGGTGAGGATGTTCATGAACAGGTTGGGCGAGCCCTGCTTGTTCGCGTAGTCGCGGTCGTGGTGCACGGGCATGAAGTCGCGGGTGGCGATCGCCCCGGCGACGATCATCGTTGTGGTGATGGGGACTTCGAGCGGAGTCACCTCGTCGCCGACGGAGATGTCCGCCCAGCGCAGGGTGGTGGTGCGGCTCGTGGTGGTCGTCATGAGAGTCCTTCCGAATACGTTGCGCCCAACGTTGCGCCCAAGTGGGCCAGCTGCGCCGCGGCGGGGCCGAGCGTCAGCTCGTTGTGCTTGGCCCACAGGAAGTAGCGGTGCAGGGGATAGGTGATGTCGATCCCGATGCCGCCGTGGACGTGCTGGGCGGTGGC
>NZ_LZKD01000214.1:0-28562 GCF_001668695.1 Mycobacterium sp. E2497 | reverse complement strand
GCAGGGTGCTCCACTTCCCGTCGGCGATGTCGTACATCTCCACGACGTTGAGCACCATCGTCGGTTCCTCGCCGCCGGCCACCACGATGCGGCCGTCGATGTAGGTCGCGCCGTAGCTGCCGCGCGGGGTCGGCATGCCCACCAGCTTGGTCCAGGTGCCCGATTGCGGGTCGAACCGCTCATTGGCCGCGGAGTTCTTGTCGGCGGCGAGGAACCGACGATGGTGCTCAACGTCGTGGAGATGTACGACATCGCCGACGGGAAGTGGAGCACCCTGCCCCCGATGCCCACCGCGCGCCATGCCGAGGTGGTTGCGACGGTCGGGAACACCGTCTACTGCATCGGCGGTGCGAACCGGCCGACCCACGAGGGCCCGATCGCGACGGTCGAGGCGCTCGACTTCATGTAGCGACGACGGCCATGAGCGCTCGACGGTGAATGGGTTCGTCGACTGGTTGTACGGCGCCAAGCGGTGGATGTATCGCGGTGGCAGGCCAGGCTTTTCGGCCAGAGTGATGAATCGGCTGTCCGCGCTGCAGTATTCGGCCGGTGTCCTGTCCCCAGCGCGGGCGATGACCCTCGAGGTGCTTGGTCGGCGGTCCGGCCGGGTGATCTGTGTCCCCGTGGTCGTCGTCGACTACGACGGCGCGCGCTACCTGGTTTCGATGCTCGGCAACGAGGTGAACTGGGTGCGCAATGTTCGCGCCGCCGACGGGCGGGCCGTCCTGCGGCGTGGGCACCCCGAACCGGTGCGCCTGCTCGAGGTCGCCACCGCGGACCGCGCGCCCGTCTTGCGCCGCTATGTCTCGGTTGCCCCGGGCGCGCGCCCCCACATCCCGCTGGGCCGCGACGCCCCCTTGTCGGAGTTCGACGCGATCGCCGGACGCTACCCGGTGTTCCGGATCACCCCCGACGATCCGTCTCGTCCGAAAGGGCACGGGCACGCCGGTAGGTGCTGAGGAACAGCACCGCCAGCACCAACTGGACGACCAGGACCGGCGCCATATAGGCGAAGCGCACGAGGCCACTGCTCACCGCGTACCCGCCCGCGGCCGCGAGGCCCACCAGCACCGGGCACACGGTGAGCAGCAGTACCCCGCGCCGCTCGACGGGTGCGCGGCCGGCCCACACCAGCAGCGCCGTCCAGCCGGCCATCAAGGCCGCGCACAGCGCGGCGGCGTAGCGGTAATCGGGGGTTGGGGCGAACCCGTGCAGACCCAGCATCGCGGCGGCCACGCGCGGCGCCAGCAGCGGCACCACCATCGCGGCGTCCACCGCGGCGCCTGCCCAGTAGGCGAGGCGCAACATGCCAGTGCCATCCGCCATCGACCTCACCTGCCAGGAGCCCTCGAATTCTGCGGTCTCAGGATTTCGACGCCCGCCGCGACCGGATAGGGGCCAAGGTCACCTGGTCGGGCCGTCGATCCCGCGCCCGTTGTTTTACCTGCGCCAGATAGGGGGATCCCACATCGAGCCGGCGCCCAGCGCCGGGTGGAAACCGATCTGATGGGAGCCCGGAATGAACAGCAGCGCTATCTGGATCGTGGTCGCGGCCACGGCGGTCCTGTTGATTCTTGTGGCCCTCGTCGCGGTCAGCAGTATGCGGCGCCGCCGCCGCCAGCGGCAGGCTGAACAGATCCGCGAACAAGCCAAGGTGGCCCAGGCCCAGGTCGAGCGGCGGGAGGCGCTTGCGCAGGAGACGGCCGCCAAGGCTCGCGCCGCGCAGGCCGAGGCGGAGGTCAAGGCGGCCGAAGCCGCCCGGCTGCAGGAGCGGGCGGCCCAGCACCAAGGCGAGGTCGCGGCGTCGCGCGAGCAGCTGCAGGAGCAGTTCAAACGCGCCGATGAACTGCACCCGGAGGCCGCCGCGAAGCCGGCGGGTGAGCACGACGATCCCAACGCGGTGCCGTCCCCGGAGTCGCACGAGCCGACGACCGAGGCGGTGCGGCACGAGACCTACCGTGGCTGATTGAGCTAGAGCCAGGTGTCCTGGGTGGTGGCGGTGAGGAACGCCTCCAGGTCGTCGCGCCACTGCGCGGGCGTGGTCTTATCCGGTTCTATCCCGGTGTATTCGCCGCGATAGAACAGCAGCGGCCGGGGCTTGATCTTGGGTGCCTCCGACAGCGATTGCACCGCGCCGAACACCACGAAGTGATCGCCGCCGTCGTGCACGGACGCCACCGTGCAGTCGATGTAGGCGAGCGACCCGTCGATGATCGGCGAGCCGAGTTCGGAAGGGTGCCAGTCGATCCCGGCGAACTTGTCGGGTTCCTTCGATCCGAACCTGGCCGACACGTCCTTCTGCTTCTCCCTCAGCACGTTGACGCAGAACCGGCCCGTTGCCTCGATGGCCTGCCAGGACCGCGACACCTTGGTGGGGCAGAACAGCACCAGCGGCGGGTCCAGCGACAGCGCCGCGAACGACTGGCAGGCGAAGCCGACCGGAACGTCGTCGTGCACCGTGGTGATGATTGTGATGCCGGTGCAGAACTGGCCCAGCACCTGCCGGAAGGCCCGCGGATCGATCGGCGCAGACATGACTATCCGCGGGCGCCGACCGTGAAGTCGTGGCCCCACAAACTCACGGCGGTGCTTTCCCGCGCGACCCAGTCGTCGTCCTCGACTTGCCTTCCCTCGCACCCGAATTCGACGTCGAATCCGCCGGGCGTCTTCATGTAGAACGACAGCATCAGGTCGTTGACGTGCCGGCCCAGCGTGGCCGACATGGGCACCTTGCGGCGCAACGCCCGGTCCAGGCACAGCCCCACGTCGTCGGCTTCCTCGACCTCCATCATCAGGTGCACGATCCCGCTCGGGGTCGGCAGCGGCAGGAAGGCCAGGCTGTGGTGGCGCGGGTTGCAGCCGAAGAACCGCAGCCACGCGGGCGCCCCGTCCGCGGGCCGGCCCACCACCTGCGGCGGCATCCGCATCGAGTCGCGCAGCTTGAAGCCGAGCACGTCCCGGTAGAAGTGCAACGCCTCGTCGTCGTCGCGGGTGGACAACACCACGTGGCCCAGACCCTGCTCGCCGGTGACGAACCTGTGCCCGTAGGGGCTGACCACGCGGCGGTGCTCCAGCGCGACGCCGTGGAACACCTCCAGGCAGTTGCCCGACGGGTCGGAGAACCGGATCATCTCGGCGACCCGGCGATCCGCCAGCTCGGCCGCGGTGGCCTCCTTGTACGGCACGCCCTCGACGTCGAGCCGGTTCCGGATCTCTTGCAGGCCTTCGGCATTGGCACACTCCCAGCCCGCCTCCAGCAGGTGGTCGCGCTCGCCGGGCACGATCACCAGCCGGGCCGGGAAGTCGTCCATGCGCAGGTACAGCGCACCTTCGGTGTTGCCCTTGCCCTCGACCATGCCGAGCACCTTCAGGCCGAATTCACGCCAGGCCGCCATGTCGGTGGCCTCGATGCGGAGATAACCCAGCGAACGGATGCTCATCACGCGCCTCCAAGGAAATCAACGGTCAACTTGTTGAACTCGTCGAACTTCTCCACCTGCGCCCAATGCCCACACTGCCCGAAAACGTGGAGCTGCGCACGCGGAATGGTCTTCAGCGCGACCAGCGCGCCGTCGAGCGGGTTGACCCGGTCCTCCCGACCCCAGATCAACAGCACGGGCTGGCGCAGCCGGTGCACCTCGCGCCACATCATGCCGAGCTCGAAATCGGCCCCCGCGAACGACATTCCCATCGCCCGGGTCGCGGTCAGCGATTCCGGCGTGCTGGCCAGCGCGAACCGCTCGTCGATCAGCTCCGGCGTGATCAGCTTCTGGTCGTAGACCATGACCCGCAGGAACGCCTCGAGGTTTTCCCTCGTCGGTTCGGCCGAGAACTTCCCCAGCCGCTTGACGCCCTCGGTCGGATCGGGGGCGAACAGGTTGATGCTCAAACCGCCGGGCCCCATCAGCACCAGCCGGCCGGCCCGGTCCGGGTAGTCGAGGGCGAAGCGGACCGCGGTGCCCCCGCCCAGCGAATTGCCCACCAGCGGAACGCGTCCCAGGTCGAGCTGGTCGAAGAGGCCCTTGAGCGCGCGCGCCGCGTAGTGGTTGAACTGGCCGTGCTCGGCGCGCTTGTCGGAAAGCCCGTAGCCGGGTTGATCGACGGCCAGCACATGGAACCGCTGTGCCAGCACTCCGATGTTGCGCGAGAAGTTGGTCCAGCTCGCCGCGCCGGGGCCGCCGCCGTGCAGCAGCACCACCGTCTGGTCGTTGCCGACCCCGGCCTCGTGGTAGTGCAGCTTCAGCGGTCCGTCGACATCGACTTCGGCGAAGCGCGAGGTCGACTCGAACGTCAACTCCCCCGTTGTTGCCGTCATTCAGCGCCGCTCCTCTCCCCCGCAAGCGGGAGGTGCCCCCACATCGCTCCCTGGCTCTGCATCGTCGCCGGCGCGCATCGGCTAGACCATGGTGTCGCCGGGCGGCAACCCGAACTCGTTGTTCCCGAAGATCTGGTATGCCCGCTCGGGGTCGTTGGCCGCGTGCACCCGGCCGGCGTGCGCATCGCGCCAGAACCGTTGCACCGGTTGGTCGTTGCCGAGCGCGGTGGCGCCGGAGGCCTCGAACAGCCGGTCGATCGACGCGATCGCACGCCCGGTCGCCCGCACCTGGTCGCGGCGGGCGCGGGCGCGCAGCTCGAACGGTATCTCCTTGCCGGCCGACAGCAGCGCGTACTCGTCGGCGACGTTGCCGCTCAGCTGGCGCCACGCCGCGTCGATGTCGCTGGCCGCCTCGGCGATGCGCACCTTGGCGAACGGGTCGTCCTTGGCCTTCTCGCCGGCGAACGCCGCGCGCACCCGCTTGCCCTGGTGCTCCACGTGCGCGTCGTAGGCGCCGTAGGCCATGCCGACGATCGGGGCGGAGATGGTGGTGGGATGCATTGTGCCCCAAGGCATCTTGTAGACGGGCGCGGTGTTGGTCTGGTACCCGCCGGCGGTGCCGTCGTTCATCGCCTTGTAGGACAGGAACCGGTGGCGGGGCACGAAGACGTCCTTGACGACCACGGTGTTGCTGCCGGTGCCGCGCAAACCGACCACATGCCACACGTCGTCGATGCGGTACTCGGAGCGCGGGATCAGGAAGCTGCCGAAGTCGACCGGGCGCCCGTCCTTGATCACCGGACCGCCGAGGAAGGCCCACGTGGCGTGGTCGCAGCCGGACGACCAGTTCCAGGAACCGTTGACCAGATATCCGCCGTCGGTGACCACGCCCGCGCCCATCGGCGCGTACGAGGACGAGACCCGCACGTTCGGGTCCTCGCCCCAGACTTCCTCCTGCGCCTGCTGGTCGAACAACGCCAGATGCCAGTTGTGCACGCCGATGATGGAGCTCACCCAGCCGGTGGAACCACACGCGCTGGCCAGCCGCCGCACCGCCTCGTAGAACAGGGTCGGATCGCATTGCAGTCCGCCCCACTGTTCGGGCTGCAGCAGGGTGAAGAAGCCGATGTCCTGGAGATCCTGAACGGTCTCGTCGGGCAGCCGCCGCAAATCCTCCGTCGCCTGAGCGCGCTCCCTGATCCGCGGCAGCAGATCGTCGATGTCAGCCAAAACCGACTGCGCGTCACGCTGTTGAATGGACGTCACTTAAGTTTGCCTCCTGAGAGTGCGGACTTACACCAGAGACTAGAACACGTTCCGATTTGTGTCGAGCAGGGTATTCCTGCGGCTGGTAGCGATATGAATCGGGTTTTCTGTAACATGTTCTAGTTGTGACGAGAGGGAGGATGGGCCTTGGCCGAGGCCAATCTCGACGAGCCACTCGGTGACCACGTCCTTGAGCTGCAGATCGCGGAGGTCGTCGCCGAGACCGACGACGCGCGGTCGCTGGTGTTCGCGGTCCCCGACGAGCCGGGCGACCCCGACATCCCGCCCGAGCGGCTGCGCTACGCGCCGGGCCAGTTCTTGACGCTGCGCGTTCCCAGCGAACGCACCGGCTCGGTGGCCCGCTGCTACTCGCTGTGCAGTTCGCCGTTCACCGACGACGCGCTGACGGTCACGGTCAAGCGGACCGCGGACGGATACGCGTCGAACTGGCTGTGCGAGCACGCGCGGGCGGGCATGCGGATCCACGTGCTCGCCCCGTCGGGCACCTTCGTGCCGAAAACCCTCGACGACGATTTCCTGCTGATGGCCGCCGGCAGCGGGATCACCCCGATCATGTCGATCTGCAAGTCGGCCCTCGCCGAGGGCGGCGGCCAGGTGACCCTGCTGTACGCCAACCGCGACGAGAAGTCGGTGATCTTCGCCGACGCGCTGCGCGAATTGTCCGCCAAGTACCCGGACCGGCTGACGGTGGTGCACTGGCTGGAATCGCTGCAGGGAATGCCGAGCGTCGCCGCGCTGGCCAAGCTCGCCGCCCCCTACACCGATCGACCGGTGTACATCTGCGGGCCCGGCCCCTTCATGGACGCCGCCCGGCAGGCGCTGGATTCGCTGAAAGTGCCCGCGGCGCAGGTGCACATCGAGGTGTTCAAGTCGCTGGACTCCGATCCGTTCGCGGCGGTGAAGATCGACGACACCGCACCGGGCGACCAGCCGCCGGCCACCGCCGTGGTGCAGCTGGACGGTGAGACCCACACCGTGTCGTGGCCGCGCAACGCCAAACTGCTCGACGTCCTGCTGGCGAAGGGTCTCGACGCGCCGTTCTCCTGCCGCGAGGGCCACTGCGGCGCGTGCGCGTGCACCTTGCGCAGCGGCAAGGTGAGCATGGAGGTCAACGACGTGCTCGAACAGCAGGACCTCGACGACGGCCTCATTTTGGCCTGTCAATCTCACCCCGAATCTGATTCGGTAGAAGTCACCTACGACGAGTAGTCGCGGGATTAGGTTCACCGTTAGGGTTGGCGAACCGAAAGGGGAGCAGCATGAAGCGGCTGATGACGGGGTTTGCGGTGGTCGGATCGGCGTTGGCGTTGCTGCCCTGTCCCGCCGCCGGCGCGGCCAGCAACACCGCCACCACGTTGTTCCCGCTGGACGGGCCGAACCAGCTGGAGACGCGCGCGGTCCTCAATTGCTTCAAGTCCGACGGCCACTGCGACTTCACCGCCGGAGCGGACATGCTGACGCCCGACGGGGTGACCGGCTTCCCGTCCGGCCTGTGGGCCCGCCAGACCACCGAGATCCGTTCGTCGAACCGGCTGGCCTATCTGGACGCGCACGCCAACGGCGAGCACGAGCGGGTGATGAAGTCGATGGGTTCCGACGAGATCACCACGGTGTACTTCGGCGAGGGCCCGCCGGACAAGTACCAGACGACCGGCCGCATCGACTCCACGGATTGGCAGACGGGCCAGCCCAAGACCGACAACAACGTCATCATGTGCACCCACATCCAGGTGGTCTATCCCGGGGTCAACATCACCTCGCCCAGCACGTGCGCCCAGACCACGTTCTCCTGAACCGTCCCGCCGCCCAGATTGCGCCCACGGTCGCGATTTCCTGCATCCGACTGCTCCGGCGGCACTTTCGACGGCGCGCCACGGAGGTACTGATACTGTACGAAACCCCTTGAACTGCTTCGGTTTGCGTGTAACGACCCGCGGCTTGGCAGAGCAGCCACTCAACTGAATGCTGATGGACGAGAGGACAAGAGGGAGTCACTCCATGTCGATCCCCGAACAGCAGCCCGCCCTTGCCATCAACCATGTCGGCGTCACGGTCCCCGACATTCATGCCGCCATCGATTGGTACGGCACCGTTTTGGGTTTCCGTTGCATCATGGGTCCGCGAGTCCTCAAAACCGCCGAGCACGCGGAGGCGGCCGGGGTGTTCGGCCGTCGGTTTCACGAAGCCTGGCAGGCTCACCTGCTCAGCGGCAACTCCGTCGGTATCGAGCTGTTCCAATTCATCGACCCGCCAACCGGCGGGCCGCGACCGACGGGCGAGGAGGTGCCCTGGGTCGAACGCGGGCTGTGGCACCTCTGCATCACCCACCCCGACGTTGCGGCCATGGCCGACCACATCGTCGATCACGGCGGAAAGTTGTTGGCAGCGCCTTACCATTTCGTGCCCGGGCGGCCCTGGGTACTGGCTTACACCGCCGACCCATGGGGCACCGTGATCGAGATCATGAGCCACAGCTACGCCGAGGCGTTCAGCAACTGGCCCCAACCCGGGCAGTTGACGCCGCCCACGCTGGCGCCGCGGCCCGGGCGCGACGGTACCGGCACCTAGCGCGCCGTTCGAAGATGGCTGATCATGGGTGAGCGCGTAACACTCACGGGGACGCAGCAGACCGCGCTGGTCACCCTCTACGGCAAGGCGCTGGAGAGCCGCCGGCCCGATTCCATCCTCGGCGACCGCGAAGCCGACAGGGCCGTGCGGCGCCTCGACTACGACTTCAGCCGCCTGCGCATGCGCCGTCGCGATCAACAATCCTCCGCGGTGCGCTCCAAGGCCTACGACCGGCGGGTGAAGGGATACCTCGACGGCCACCCCGCCTGTGTCGTCTTGCATTTGGGCTGCGGGCTGGACACGCGGGCCTACCGCGTCGACCCGCCGGCAACCGTCGACTGGTACGACATCGACCTACCCGATGTCATCGCGTTGCGCCGCAAGCTGTTTGAACCGCGCCCCGGACTGCACGTTGTCGGCGCCTCGGTCAGCGACCCGGAGCTGCTCGGCGGGATCGCCGGGGACCGGCCCGTTCTCGTGGTCGCCGAGGGGCTGACACCGTATCTACGGCGCGCCGACGGCGTGGCGATGCTGCGGCGCATCGTCGGGCATTTCGAAGGCGGAGAGATGCTCCTGGACGGCTACAGCCGGGCCGGAGTGTGGCTCCTGCAGCGCTACCCTCCAGTCAAAGCCTCGGGCGCGCAGCTGGATTGGAGCATCACCGATCCGCGCGAGCTGGAACGGGCCGTGCCGGGTCTGGTGTTCGACTGCGAGTGGTGGTTCGCCGACGCCGAAGACATCCGCCGGTACTACTCGCCGTGGTATTGGTGGCTGATGCAGGCGCTCTTCCGGATCACCCCGGTGAGGCACTTGGGCCGAGGCCTGCAGTACCACTTTGGGTCAGACGCCTGAGAAGACCGCCGGCTGCCTCACCGACATTGCCGCGACGGCTGCGATTGATCAGAAAACCACGACCACAGCGGCAATCTCGCCGCGGACGCCGTCAGCGCGGCAGGCCGAGGAGCCGCTCGGCGGCCACGGTGAGCAGGATCTGCTCGGTGCCGCCGGCGATGGTCAGGCACCGGGTGTTCAAGAAGTCGTAGACCGCGTGGTTGCGCACCAGCCCGCCGCCCTCGGAGACGTCCATCATGTACTCGGCGAGCGCCTGCCGGTAGCGCACCCCGATGAGCTTGCGCACGCTGGACTGCGCGCCCGGGTCCTGCCCGCCGACGGCGAGCTGGGCGATCCGCTGGTCCAGCAGCGCGCCGGTCTGGGCGATGACGATCAACCGGCCGAGCCGATCCTGTTGTGCGGCATCGAGGTCGAGCTTCGCCAGCACCTTGAGCAGCTCCTCCATCGGGTTGCCCAGCGCGGTGCCGGTGGCCATCGCGATGCGCTCGTTGGCCAGCGTGGTCCGCGCCAGCCGCCAGCCGTCGTTCACCTCGCCGACCACCATCTCGTCGGGGACGAACACGTTGTCCAGGAAGACCTCGTTGAACAGGGAGTCGCCGGTGATCTCGCGCAGCGGGCGGATCTCGATGCCCGGTGAGCGCATGTCGACCAGGAAGTAGGTGATGCCCTTGTGCTTCGGCGCATCGGGATCGGTGCGCGCCAGGCACACCCCCCACCGGGCCTTGTGGGCCGCCGACGTCCAGACCTTCTGTCCGGTGAGCAGCCAGCCGCCGTCACCCCGCACCGCCTTGGTGCGCAGCGACGCCAGGTCCGAGCCGGCGCCCGGCTCGGAAAATAGCTGGCACCAAAGGAATTCACCGCGCAGGGTGCCCGGCACGAAGCGCTCGATCTGCTCCGGCGTGCCGTGCTCGAGGATGGTCGGCGCGGCCCACCAGCCGATCACCAGGTCCGGGCGGACCACGCCGGCCGCCGCCATCTCCTGGTCGATCAGCAGCTGTTCGGCCGGCGACGCGCCACGCCCGTGCGGAGCCGGCCAGTGCGGCGCCTGCAGCCCGGCCTCGGCGAGCGCCGCCTGCCGCTTCTCCTCGGGCAGCGCGGCGATTTCCGCGACGGCGGCGGCGATCTCCGCACGCTGGCCCTCGACGTCGGTGAGGTCGATGCCCAGGCGCCGCCGCACACCGCCCTGCGTCAGCTCGGTGACGCGGCGCAACCAGCGTTCGGCGCCGCCGAGGAAGCTGCCGATGGCGTGCGCTCGCCTCAGGTACAGGTGCGCGTCGTGCTCCCAGGTGCAGCCGATGCCGCCGAGCACCTGGATGCAGTCCTTGACGTTCGCCTTGGCGGCGGCGATGCCGATGCTCGCCGCCAGCGCGGCCGCGATGGAGAACTGGTCGGGGTCGGACTCCGCGGCAGCACGGGCGGCGTCGGCGGCGGCCACCTCAGCCTGCTCGGCGCGGCACAGCATCTCGGCGCACAGGTGCTTGACGGCCTGGAAGCTGCCGATCGGCTTGCCGAACTGCTCGCGGACCTTGGCGTAATCGACGGCGGTGTCCAGCGACCACCGGGTCACGCCGGCGGCCTCGGCCGCCAGCACGGTCGCCGCCAGTTCCTCGACGCGCTCGGGCGACTCGATGACGGTGGCCGGCGCGGACGTCAGGACCACCCGGGCCAACGGCCGGGAGAAGTCGGTGGCCTCCAGCGGCTCGATCTGCACGCCGTCGCTCTCGGTGTCGACCACCAGCCACTTCCCGTCGGCGGGCAGCAACAGGACGCCGCCGTCGGCGGCGCCCAACACCCACGGCAGGGAGCCCGACACGCGCGAGGTCTGCCCGTCGAACCGGGCGTCACCTTTCAGCGCCAGCCCGGCGAAGCGTTCACCGGCGGCCAGTTGCCCCAGCAGGTCGGGGTCGGTAACGACGAGCGTCGCGAGCGCGGTGGTCGCCACCGGACCGGGCACCAGCGCCTTGGCCGCTTCCTCGACCATCGCGCACAGGTCCTCGACGCTGCCGCCCGCTCCGCCATGCTCCTCGGGGATCGCGACACCGAAGATGCCCAGCTCGGCCAGGCGGGCGAACACCGGACGCCACGCGTCCGTCTCACCGCGCTCGACCTGGCGAATCGCCGTCGTCCCGCCGGGCCCCGACGTCGCGTTGCGGGCCCAGTCGCGCACCAGGGCGCGCGCGGCGAACTGTTCGTCTGTGACGGTCGCTACCACCCTCGGGACCTCCGCGTCCTTCGACTCGACGTGACATGGGGCCTACGACCCCTAGCTCTCGATTGTCCGGTCTGCCTCGGGTCGCTGCGCAACCCGGCCTCGTCGCAGACTAGAACGTGTTCTAATAGTGCCAGCGATCGACCGTCAAGTCGAACGCCATCGCAGCAGCACACGCGGCTGTCCCGGCGGTACGGAGGTGGGAAATTCACACTCAGCATGCGTATCGTTTGCAAGCGAGCCGCCAGGAACAGGAGCAACCCTGCAGATGCCAGCCAGTGCCAACTCGAAGGCCACCTCGAGCCGCGCTTCTGACTCGCAACCGCGCGAGGTGATGAACGTGGCGGTATTGGCCGAGTCCGAACTCGGCTCGGAGGCCCAGCGGGAACGGCGCAAACGCATCCTGGACGCCACCATGGCCATCGCGTCCAAGGGCGGCTACGAGGCGGTCCAGATGCGTGCCGTCGCGGACCGCGCCGACGTCGCGGTGGGCACCCTGTACCGGTACTTCCCGTCGAAGGTGCACCTGCTGGTTTCGGCGCTGGGCCGCGAATTCAGCCGCATCGACGCCAAGACCGACCGCTCATCGGTCGCCGGGGGGACGCCGTTCCAACGGCTGAACTTCATGGTCGGCAAGCTCAACCGGGCGATGCAGCGCAATCCCCTGCTCACCGAGGCCATGACGCGTGCCTACGTCTTCGCCGACGCGTCCGCGGCCAGCGAGGTCGACCAGGTCGAGAAGCTCATCGACTCCATGTTCGCCCGGGCGATGGCCGATGGCGAACCGACCGAGGACCAGTACCACATCGCCCGGGTGATCTCGGACGTCTGGCTGTCCAACCTGCTGGCCTGGCTCACCCGGCGCGCCTCGGCGACCGACGTCAGCAAGCGACTGGATCTGGCCGTGCGGCTGCTGATCGGGGACCAGAACGGCGGCTAGCCTCGCCGCCATCAGCAGCGGCGATCGCAAGCGCGGCGTAGCCGAGCGCGGCGGGTCGCCGCCATCAGCAGCGGCGATCGCAAGCGCGGCGTAGCGGAGTTAGCGGCGCGCTAGGCGGGCGGACCGGCGGTGCGTCCGCGGATCAGCTCGGTGCCCAAGACCTCGACGACCGGCAGGCCCGACCGCGGCGGACTCAACAACAGCTCACCCGCCCGGCGGCCCTTCTGCAGGCTCGGTTGCGACACCGTGGTGAGCCCCCGGCCGACCGCGTCGGGCACGCCGTCGAAACCGGTGACGGTCATCTGCCCGGGAACGTAAATGCCATGTGCGCGAAGGTAATCCATGGCGGACAGGGCCAATATGTCGGCCGTGCACATCAGCGCGGTGATCCGCGGGTTGGCCTCCAGCGCCGCCTTGGCGGCGGCCCCACCCGAGTCCGGCAGGTGCTCGTAGCTCTCCACCACGGTCAGCGCGTCGGGGTCGGCGCCGGCCGCCGTCATCGCCTCCCAGACCCCGATGATCCGTTCGCGCTGCACGTCGAAGGCCGGCGACCGCAACCGGTCGGCGTCCACCAGGCCTTGCCTGCGGTCCCGGCCCAGCCGCATGGTCAGCAGACCGATCTCGCGGTGCCCCAGCCCGAGCACGTAGTCCGCCAGCTCTCGCATCGCCGCCCGGTCGTCGATGCCCACCCGGGACACACCGGCGAGCCCCTTCGGCTGGTCGACGACGACGACCGGCAACCGGCGCTGCAGGACCACCTGCAGGTAGGGGTCCTCTTCGCAGACCGAATACACCACGAAGCCGTCCACACCGGCGCCCAGCACCGCGCTCATCCCGTCCTGGATGCTGCGGCCGGGCCCGACGGCCACCAGCAGCAGCCCCTGCCCGAGCTCCTCGCAGGACTGGGCGACCCCGGCGACGAAATCCCGCGCCGCCGGGTCGCTGAAGAAGTAGGTCAGCGGTTCGGCCATCACCAGCCCGACCGCGCCCGCCTTGCGGGTGCGCAGGGATCGCGCCACCGGGTCGGGACCCGGGTAACCGAGCCGCTTGGCCGTCGCCAGCACGCGCTCGCGTAGGTCGGCGGACAGCTGATCCGGCCGGTTGAAGGCGTTCGAGATCGTCGTGCGCGAAACCTTCAGTTCGTCGGCCAGCGATGCCAGAGTCGCACGCCGGCGTGGTGTGGGACTCACGTTCGGTGACGCTACAGCGCATCGCCCGTCGCGCCTACGCGGCGACCGCTCGACCGTTTTGTAATGGAAACGATTTTCATTAGTATTATGAGTCGGCCGGTCGGCCCAGCGAGAGGAATTCGGACGTGCGCATGGCGCTCAAGCGGGGACGACGCGCGCTCGGCGGTGCGCTGCGATGGCCGCCCGCCGCGCTGGTCCTGCTGGCCGCCTTCGCGCTCACCGGCTGCGGCGGCCCCACGCACCCGCGGGCGGCCACCGTCGTCGCCTCCACCGGGGTATGGGGCAGCGTGGCGCTCGCCGTCACCGGGCGTCACGTGCCGGTCAACGCCATCCTGACCGGGAGCGACACCGACCCGCACTCCTATGCGGCCAGCCCCTCGGACGCCGCCGCCATCACCGACGCCGCACTGGTCGTGTACAACGGCGGCGGTTACGACCCCTGGGTGGAGCAGGTGCTGGCGGGGCATCCCGGCGTGCAGTCGATCGGCGCCTACTCGTTCCTCAAGCAAGCCACCGCGGGCGGGCAGCCGGCCAACGAGCACGTCTTCTACAACCTTGACGTCGCCAAGTCCGTCGCCTTCGCCATCGCCGACCGCGTGGCCGCCATCGACCCGGCCCACGCCGCCGACTACCGCGCCAACGCCGCCGAGTTCTGCCGCGGCGCCGACGCGATCGCGATCTCCGAACACGCCATCGCCAGCGCGTACCCCGGCACCGCGGTGATCGCGACCGAACCTGTCGGCCACTACCTGCTGGCGGCGTCCGGTCTGGTCAACCGCACACCGCCCGCCTTCACCGCCGCCAACGAGAACGAGACGGATCCCTCGCCGGCCGACATGGCGTTCGTCCTCGACCTGATCAACCACCGCCAGGTGGCGGCGTTGCTGATCAATCCGCAGACGTCCACCGCGGCGATCAACGGCCTGCGGGACGCCGCGCGCCGCTCGGGCGTGCCGGTGACCGAGGTGAGCGAAACCCTGCCCGCCGGAACCGATTACCTGACCTGGCAACGCAACACGGTCAACCAGCTGCTGACCGCGCTGCAGTCCGGCCGGTCCGTACAGCCGTGAGCCTCGACGCGGCCCCGGCCGTCGACCGCCACCCGGCTACCGTCTCGCTGCGCGGGGCCCGGCTGGCGTTCGGCGACCGCGTGCTGTGGGACCACCTCGACCTGTCGGTGTCGCGCGGCGAATTCATCGCGGTCCTCGGCCCCAACGGCAGCGGCAAGACGTCCCTGCTCAAGGTGTTGTTGGGCCAGCTGTCGCTGTCCGCCGGTGTCGCGCTGGTCGACGGAAAGCCCATGAACGCGGGTAGCGGACGCGTCGGCTACGTGCCTCAACACCGGCCGATGGACCACGACATCATGCTGCGGGGGCGCGACCTGGTTCGGCTGGGCTTCGACGGGCACCGCTGGGGCGGCCTGCCACCCAGAGCCGCCGACCGGGCACGGCGCCGCGCGGCGGTGGCCGACGCGCTGCGACAGGTCAACGCCGAGCACCTGGCGGACGCCCGCGTCGGCGTGATGTCGGGCGGCGAGCTGCAGCGGATCCGCGTCGCTCAGGCGCTGGTGAGCGATCCGATGCTGCTGCTGTGCGACGAGCCGCTGCTGGCCCTGGACCCGGCGAACGCCAAGCTGGTGACCGCGCTGATCGACCGCCGCCGCCGGGAGGCGGCGACCACCGTCATCGTCGTCACCCACGACGTCAACGCCATCCTGCCGTACGTGGACCGGCTGGTTTATCTGGTCGACGGCCGATTCCGCATCGGCACCGTCGACGAGGTGATGACCACGGAGACGCTCTCCCTGCTGTACCGGGCCGACATCGAGGTGGTGAAGGTCAAGGACCGCTACGTGGTGGTGGGCGACACCAACGACGGTGCCCACCCGTGAACCACCGGCTCACCGACGTCCTGGCGCACCTGCTCGACTTCGACGTCACCGCGCACCTGCTCGGCCACGACTTCGTCCGCCAGGCGCTGCTCGCAGCCGCGCTGCTGGGACTGGTGGCCGGGCTGATCGGCCCTTTCATCGTGATGCGTCAGATGTCGTTCGCCGTGCACGGCTCCAGCGAATTGTCCTTGACCGGAGCGGCTTTCGCGCTGCTGGTCGGCGTCTCGGTGGGCCTGGGAGCACTGGTCGGCAGCGCCCTGGCGGCCGCGCTGTTCGGCGTCCTGGGGCGGCGGGCGCGCGAACGCGACTCGGTGATCGGCGTGGTGCTCGCCTTCGGGCTCGGCCTGGCGGTGCTGTTCATCTACCTCTACCCGGGCCGGACCGCGACCAGTTTCGCGTTGCTCACGGGGCAGATCGTCGGCGTCGGCTACACCGGCCTGACCATGCTGGCGCTGGTGTGCCTGCTCGTCATCGCGGTGCTGGGCACCTGCTACCGCCCGCTGTTGTTCGCCACCGTCGACCCCGACGTCGCCGCGGCCCGCGGCGTGCCCGTGCGCGCGCTGGGCATCGTGTTCGCCGCGCTGGTCGGTGTGGTGGCAGCTCAGGCCGTGCAGATCGTCGGCGCGCTGCTGGTGATGTCGCTGCTGATCACCCCGGCGGCCGCCGCCGCCCGCGTGGTGGCCTCCCCGGCGGCGGCGATGGTGGCCTCGGTCGTCTTCGCCGAGGTTTCCGCCGTCGGCGGCATCGTGCTGTCGCTGGCGCCCGGCGTTCCGGTGTCGGTGTTCGTCGCGGGAATTTCGTTCCTGATCTATCTGGTCTGCTGGCTGCTCGGGCGCCGGCGGGAGGTCGCCGCCTAAGCTTGTCGGCACAGACGGGCCCCGCGTCCGAAAGGCTCTGGTGCGTAGGCAGTTCCCGATCCTCCTGCAGGCGGCGGTGTGTGCCCTCACGGCCGGCTGCACCACCGTCGTGGGCGGTAGCGCCGCGCCCGCGGACACCCGCGGTCCGCTGACGCAGGCCCCGGTGGCCGTCACCGCCCTGGACGGGCTGCTGCTCGACGACAGGAAGATCAACGACATCCTGGGTGCGGGAATGCGGATCCGGTATCGCACGCAGGAGATGTGGGACTCCAGCCAGACGTTCAGCGACCAGAGCTGCTTGGCGGTGGCCGGGCCCGCCCAGCGGGCCGTCTATGCCGACACCGGCTGGACCGCGGTGCGTGGCGAGCGACTGGACGACAGCTTCGACGACCCCAAGGTGCGCAACGACTCCGTCAACCAGGCCGTGATCGCCTACCCCGCGGCCCGCCAGGCCAACGCGTTCTACGGGGCCTCGGTCCGGAGATGGGCCACCTGCGCCAATCGCCGGTTCGTCGACCATCCCCCCGGCCAGCCCGAGATCGCCTGGGCGGTGGCCGATTCCCACCAGGTCGGCGGGACGCTCAGCACGTCCGAAGAGCAGGAAGGCAGTCCGGACGGCTGGCGGTGCCAGCGCGCGCTGACCGTGCGCAACAACGTCGTCATCGACGTGGCCGCGTGCGGCTCCTTCCTGCCCGGTTCGTCCGCGGTCGACCTCGCCCAACAGATCGCGGCCGCGGTCGTCTACCGGTAGCGGCCGGGGAAGACGACCGCCTCTGAAGAATGGCGCCGGCGCCGCCCCATAAGCTGGGCGGGTGGCCCGCATCGACCTCAACGCCGACCTGGGCGAGGGCTTCGGCGTCTGGCGCCTCGGCGATGACGACGCCATGCTGCGGATCGTCACCAGCGCCAACGTGGCGTGCGGATTCCATGCCGGGGATCCCGCCGGCCTGCTGCGGGTCTGCCGGTCGGCCGCCGAGCGCGGTGTACGGATCGGGGCGCAGGTGAGCTATCGCGACCTGGCCGGGTTCGGCAGGCGCTTCATCGACGTCGACGCCGACGACCTCGCCGCCGACGTGGTGTATCAGATCGGCGCGCTGCAGGCGATCGCGCGCGCGTCGGGTTCCGCGGTGTCCTATGTCAAACCACATGGCGCGCTGTACAACACGATCGTGACCCACCGCGAACAGGCGGCCGCGGTCGCCGACGCGGTGCGGATGGTGGACCCGGCGCTGCCGGTGCTGGGCCTGGCGGGCTCGGCGTTTTTCGGGGAGGCCGCGCGCCGCGGCCTGCGCACGGTGGCCGAGGCCTTCGCCGATCGCGCCTACCGGGCGGACGGCCAGTTGGTGTCCCGCCGCGAACCCGGCGCGGTCCTGCACGACCCGGCGGCGATCGCCGAGCGCGTGGTGGGCATGGTGACCTCGGGCCGGGTCACCGCCGCCGACGGCACGCCCATCGCGGTCGACGTGGAATCGGTTTGCGTGCATGGTGATTCGCCCGGTGCGGTGCAGATCGCCACCGCCGTGCGCGATGGGCTTACGGCCGCCGGTGTCGAGATCGGGGCGTTCGGCTGATGCGGCTCAGACTCGGCCGGCCCGACATCGGGCGGTATACGGATCGGTTCGACGCGCCCGCCGCCGAACCGGGGTCCCTGTCGGTGATGTGGATGGGCGTGGCGACGCTGCTCATCGACGACGGTTCGTCGGCGCTGCTGACCGACGGCTACTTCTCCCGGCCCGGCCTGGCGCGCGTGGCGGCCGGCAAGGTGGCGCCGTCGCCGGCCCGCGTGGACGGCTGCCTGGCGCGGGCCAAGGTGTCCGGGCTGGAGGCCGTGATCCCGGTGCACACCCACATCGACCACGCGCTGGATTCGGCGCTGGTGGCCGAGCGCACCGGCGCGCGACTGGTCGGCGGCCGCTCGGCGGCCAACGTCGGGCGCGGACACGGGCTGTCCGAGGACCGACTCGTCGTCGCCGACAGCGGCGAGGCGATCCCGTTGGGCGCCTATGACGTGACGCTGGTGGAGTCCCATCACTGCCCACCAGACCGGTTCCCCGGCACGATCGACGCGCCGCTGACCCCGCCGGTCAAGGCCGCCGCCTACCGCTGCGGTGAGGCCTGGTCGGCGCTGGTGCACCATCGGCCGTCGGGCCGGCGCCTGCTGATCCAGGGCAGCGCCGGTTTCGTCGAAGGCGCGCTGGCCGGCCACCGCGCCGACGCGGTCTACCTGTCCGTCGGTCAGCTGGGGCTGCGGCCGCGCTCCTACCTGATCGACTACTGGACCGAGACCGTGCGCGCGGTGGGGGCGCGCCGGGTGATCCTCATTCACTGGGACGACTTCTTCCGGCCCCTGTCGAAACCGCTGCGGGCGTTGCCCTATGCGGGCGACGACCTGGATGTGTCCATCCGCATCCTCGACGAACTGGCCACCCAGGACGGTGTCGCGCTGCACCTGCCGACGGTGTGGCGGCGCGAGGACCCCTGGGCGTGAAGCGGCCTTAAGACATTGACCCTGACACTTGCGCTGGCGCTGCTCGCTGCCGTCCTGGCGTTCGCGGTGGTGCGTCCGAAGGGCCTGCCGGAAGCGGTGGCGGCCGTTCCCGCGGCGCTCGTCCTGGTCGCGGTCGGCGCCATATCGGTGCGCCAGGCGGTCGACGAGGTGGCCGGCTTGTCGGGGGTGGTCGGGTTTTTGGGCGCGGTGCTGGTGCTGGCCAAGCTGTGCGACGACGAGGGCCTGTTCGAGGCCGCGGGGGCCGCGATCGCGCGCGGCCGCGTCGGGTCGGGCGGCCTGCTGCTGCGGGTGTTCGTCATCGCCTCCCTGATCACCGCCGTGCTGAGCCTGGACACCGCGGTGGTCTTGCTGACGCCGGTGGTGCTGGCCGCCGTCCGCCGGCTGAAGACACCGGTGCGCCCGTACGCCTATGCCACCGCGCACCTGGCCAACGGCGCCTCCCTGCTGCTGCCGGTGTCGAACCTGACGAACTTGCTGGCGTTCCACACCGCCGGCCTGTCGTTCACGCGGTTCACCCTGTTGATGGCCTTGCCGTGGCTGGGCGCGGTGGTCACGCTGTACGCGATATTCCGCTGGTTCTTCGCGGGCGACCTGCGTGTGCAGCCCGAACCCGAGGACGACGGGCAGGCGCAACGGCCGCCGGTGTTCGTGTTGGTGGTCGTCGGGCTGACACTGGCCGGGTTCGCGGTGGCCCAGTCCGTCGGGGTGGCCCCGGCCTGGGTGGCGCTCGCCGGCGCCGCCGCGCTGGCCGTGCGCAGCCTGAACCGCGGGCACACCTCGGTGGTGGACATCGCGCGCTCGGCGCACGTGTCGTTCCTGGTGTTCGTGCTGGCGCTCGGTGTCGTGGTGCGGGCGGTCATGGTCAACGGCATGGACAGGGCGATGTCGGCGGTGCTGCCGTCCGGTTCGACGCTGCCCGCGCTGCTGGCCATCGCTGCGGTGGCCGCCGCGCTGGCCAACGTCGTGAACAACCTGCCCGCCACCCTGGTGCTGCTGCCGCTGGTCGCCCCGAGCGGGCCGGTCGCCATCCTGGCCGTCCTGCTCGGGGTGAACATCGGACCGAACCTGACCTACGTCGGTTCGCTGTCGAACCTGTTGTGGCGGCGCGTGCTTCGCCAGCACGACGTCGATGCCGGCGTCGGGGAATACACCCGGCTCGGGCTGTGCACGGTGCCCGTGTCCCTGGTGGTCGCGGTGGTCGCGCTGTGGGCGTCGCCGCGCCTGCTCGGCGGCTAACCGTGGTGGTAGGCCGGCGGCAGCGGCATCCCGAGTTCGGCCAGCACGCCGCGCAGCAGCGTCGGGAAGTCGGTGATCAGTCCGTCGACCCCGTCGGCGATCTGTTCGTGCATGCCGGCCGCGTCGTTGACGGTCCACGGGATCACCTGCAGCCCCAGCGCATGCGCGCGGTCAACGTCGGGTTTGCCGGTGACGAGCCGGTAGTCGGGCGAGACGATGTCGGCGCCCACCAGCTTCGCCCCGATCATCGGGTCGCCGATGGCCGTGGCGTTCTCCCCGGCCAGCCATGGCGAATCCGGCGCCCAGGTTTCCTGGTTGTACAACGCCACCAACGGAATTGACGGCTCGTCCCGGTGAACCAACGGCAGGGTGCGCCAGTCGAAGCTCTGTATCTCCACCCGGCCGACCTTGCCGGCCGACCTGACCGCCGCCAGTATCACGTCGACGAACTGCTGAGGATCTGCCGACGTGCCGGGGTGGTCGGCCGCCACTTTCGTCTCGATGTTGTAGCGCACGGCGGCGCGGTAGGAATCGGCGAGGGCGAACACCTCCGACAGGATGGCTATCTTGTTGCCCCGCACCACCTCGGCATCGGGGAACTCCGCCAGCCGCCGCCCGCAGTCGAGCGTGCGGACCTGTGCCAGGGTGAGCTCGTGCACGAGCTTGCCGACGTAGGGATACTGCGGGTCACCGGCGAACGCGGGTCCCGTGTCCGAGCATTTATCGGCGTCGATCGTCGGATCGTGCCAGACCAGCGGTTGCCCGTCTCTGGTGATGTTGATGTCGAGTTCCAGTGTGCTGACACCCAATTCGATTGATTTCGCGAACGCCCGCAACGACTCCTCGGTGGTCTCCCCGCGTCCGCCGCGATGCGCCTGCAGGTCGAAGCCGGGTGGTTGCGCCGGCGCCGCCGGCTGCGGCACGATCAGCGCCAGCGTCAGCAGCACGGCGCCCAGGCGCGCGAGCCGGCGGCGCACCGGAGTCAAACCCTGCGTTGGCGGGCGATCTCGGCGAGCACCACCCCGGCGGCCACCGAGGCGTTCAGCGATTCGGCGTGCCCGGCCATCGGGATGGACACCACCTCGTCGCAGTTCTGCCGCACCAGACGCGACAGCCCCTTGCCTTCGGACCCGACGACCACCACCAGCGGGTCGGCGCCGTCCACGTCGTCGACCACCGTGTCGCCGTCGGCGTCCAGGCCGATCACCCGGATCCCGCGGTCGGCCCAATCCTTCAAGGTCCGGGTGAGATTGGTGGCCCTCGCGACCGGGATGCGGGCCGCGGCGCCGGCGCTGGTGCGCCAGGCCACCGCCGTCACCGACGCCGACCGTCGCTGCGGGATCAGCACACCGTGGCCGCCGAACGCCGCTACCGAACGCACGATCGCACCCAGGTTGCGGGGATCGGAGATGTTGTCCAACGCCACCAACAGCGCGGGCGGCGAGCTCATCGCCGTCGCCAGCAGATCGTCGGGATGGGCGTAGTTGTACGGCGGCACCTGCAACGCGATGCCCTGATGCAGGTGGTTGGCGGTCATCCGGTCCAGGTCGGCACGCGGCACTTCGAGGATGGAGATGCCCGAATCAGCCGCGCGGGCAACGCATTCGGTGACCCGCTCGTCGGCCTCGATGCCCAGGGCCACGTACAACGCGGTCGCGGGGACACCGGCACGCAGGCATTCCAGCACGGGGTTGCGGCCGAGCACGGTCTCCGTCTCGTCGGTGGTCCGCTTGGCGGGCCGGCGCGGCTGCGACTGGGCGCGCTTGGCGGCGGGATGGCTGGGACGCAGGTGCGCCGGCGGCGTGGGACCGCGCCCTTCCAGCGCGCGGCGGCGCTGGCCGCCCGAACCCACGGTCGCCCCCTTCTTGGTGCCCGCCTTGCGTACTGCCCCGCGGCGCTTCGAGTTGCCGGCCATCTACTTACCGCGCTTCTCTTCGGGGGCCTGCAGTGACCACTGCGGCCCGTCGGCGGTGTCGGTGACCTCGATGCCGGCGAGCTTCAGCCGGTCCCTGATCTCGTCAGCGAGCGCCCAATTGCGTTGCTCGCGAGCCTTTTCCCGGTTCTGCAGCTCGGCCCGCACGAGCACCTCGACGGCCGCCAGCGCGGCCGACGTCTCGTCGCGGGTTTCCCACCGTTCGTCGAGCGGGTCGCAGCCCAGGATGCCCATCATGGCGCGGATCGCGCGGGCATGCTGCAGCGCGCCCTCATGATCACCGGTGTCGAGGGCCCGGTTGCCCTCGGCCCGGGCGAGGTGCACCTCGGCCAGCGCGGCCGGGACCGCCAAGTCGTCGTCGAGCGCCTCGGCGAACCGCGGGGTCGGATCGCCGGGCGTGACGGCGCCGACCCGGACGCGGACCCGGTGCAGGAATTCCTCAACGCCCACATAGGCTTTCACCGCATCCTGCAGGGCGGTGTCGGAGAATTCCAGCATCGAACGGTAGTGGGCGCTGCCCAGGTAGTAGCGCAGCTCCGCCGGCCGTACCCGCTGCAACAACGCCGGTATGGCCAGGACGTTGCCCAGCGACTTGCTCATCTTCTCGCCGCCCATGGTGACCCAGCCGTTGTGCAGCCAGTACCGGGCGAATCCGTCACCGGCGGCACGGCTCTGCGCGATCTCGTTCTCGTGGTGCGGGAAGACGAGGTCCATCCCACCGCAATGGATGTCGAACTCCGGCCCCAGATAGGTCCGCGCCATCGCCGAGCACTCCAGGTGCCAGCCGGGCCGCCCGCGCCCCCAGGGTGTCGGCCACGACGGCTCGCCGGGCTTGGCGGCCTTCCACAGCGTGAAGTCTCGCTGATCACGCTTGCAGGTGGCCACGCCCTCGCCCTGGTGGACGTCGTCGATCTTGTGCCCGGACAGCTGGCCGTACTCCGGATAGCTGAGCACGTCGAAGTAGACGTCGCCCCCCGCGGGGTAGGCGTGGCCGGTTTCGATCAGGCGGTCCATCAATTCGACCATCTGGGTGATGTGCCCGGTGGCGCGGGGCTCCGCCGACGGCGGCAGGACGTCCAGGGCGTCGTAGGCGGCGCTGAACGCGCGCTCGTAGGTGGCCGCCCACTCCCACCACGGCCGGTCCGCCGCGGCGGCCTTGTTGAGGATCTTGTCGTCGATGTCGGTGACGTTGCGGATGAACGCGACGTCGCAGCCGCGGGCCATCAGCCAGCGGCGCAGAATGTCGAAGGCCACGCCGCTGCGGACATGGCCGATGTGCGGCAGGCCCTGAACCGTGGCGCCGCACAGGTAGATGGAGACGTGGCCCTCGCGCAGCGGGACGAAATCACGCACGGTACCGGCTGCGGTGTCGTGTAGCCGCAAGCGGGCGCGATCGGTCACGACGTGCCAGCTTACCGGGTGGTTCCGAGTTGCCCGGCGCTGCGCGGGCCTTAGCCGACGGGGATCACCAATGCGGTGGCGATGGCGGCGCGGCCCTCGCCGCGACCGGTCAGCCCCAGCCCGTCGGTCGTCGTCGCCGACACGGACACCGGAGCGCCCAGCAACTCCGAGAGCACGCGTTGCGCCTCGGCCCGGCGCGGGCCGACCCTCGGCTCGTTGCCGACCAACTGCACCGCGGCGTTCCCGACCCGAAAGCCGTCACCCGCCACCAGGCCGACGACGTGGCGCAGCATGTCGGCGCCGCTGACGCCCTTCCAGCGCGGGGCGTCGACCCCGAACACCGCGCCGATGTCGCCCAGCCCCGCGGCCGACAACAGGGCGTCGCACAGCGCGTGCGCCCCCACGTCGCCGTCGGAGTGACCGGCGCACCCGTCGGCGCCGGGGAACAGCAGGCCGACCAGCCAGCACGGCCGCCCCGGTTCGACCGGGTGAACGTCGACGCCCAGCCCGACCCGGGGCAGGAGCTCGCTCACCGGCGTACGACCGCTTCGGCCAGTAACAGGTCGAGCTGGGTGGTGATCTTGAACGCCAGTGGGTCGCCCTCGACCACCTGGACCTGGCCGCCGACGTGCTCGACCAGCGACGCGTCGTCGGTGAAATCGGCGGTGCCGGCCCGCTGGTAGGCCCGCAACAGCAGGTCACGCGCGAAGCCTTGCGGCGTCTGCACGGCGCGCAGGCCGGCCCGCTCGGGCGTGCCCAGGACCACCCCGTTGGCGTCCACGGCCTTGATGGTGTCATGCAGCGGCAGCGCCGGCACGACGGCGGCGTGCCCGGCCCGCAGTGCGTCCACCACGCGCACGATCAGCTCGGGGGGTGTCAGGGCGCGGGCGGCGTCGTGCACCAGGACGAAGTCGGGTGCACCGGCGAGGGCCGCCAGCGCAAGGCTCACCGACGTGGTTCGGTCGGCTCCCCCGGCGACGACGGTCGCCCGCTCGCCCAGTGCCCGCTTGGCCTCATCGACCCGCGCCTCCGGCACCGCCACCACGACGTGGTCGACGACTCCGGATTCGAGCAAACCGCCGACGGCCCGGTCCAGCAGGGAGCGCCCGTCGACCTCACAGAATGCCTTCGGGATGCCGGCGCCCAATCGCTCACCCGAACCTGCGGCCGGGACGACCGCGACGACCGCGCCCGAGGAGACCGTCCCCGTGACCACCGAAGCGTCAGGGCCTTCAGGAAGCGGCGGCCAGAACCTCGTCGAGAATGGTTTCCGCCTTGGCGTCGTCCGTGCTTTCGGCGAGGGCCAATTCACCGACCAGGATCTGACGCGCCTTGGCCAGCATGCGCTTCTCGCCGGCGGACAGACCGCGTTCCTGGTCGCGACGCCACAGGTCGCGCACCACCTCGGCCACCTTGTTCACATCGCCGGAGGCCAGCTTTTCCAGGTTGGCCTTGTAGCGGCGCGACCAGTTGGTCGGCTCTTCGGTGTGCGGAGCCCGCAACACCTGGAACACCTTGTCGAGGCCTTCCTGGCCGACGACGTCGCGGACGCCGACGTACTCGGCGTTGTCCGCGGGAACTCGAACGGTCAGGTCTCCCTGCGCCACCTTCAAGACGAGATATTCCTTTTGTTCCCCTTTGATGGTGCGGGTTTCAATCGCCTCGACTAACGCAGCACCGTGATGTGGGTAAACAACGGTGTCGCCGACCTTGAAGATCATCTGATTCGAGCCCCTTTCGTTACTTCAGTCTAACACGGCCGCCCAATCGCGCGAGGAGCAACGATGCAGGTCAGGGGCACAACACGCGCAGATTAGGGGTTGACACGGGGAGCAGAACGTGCAGTGACGCACATTACCAATGCGCTCACCCGGCCCCGAGACCGGCCCCCACGCGGGCCCACGCGAGCACACGGAACGGCTCCAGGGCTGGTCTCGCGCCCCGCGCTACCGCCCGCGAAACCTTCCTACTACTGTGCATAGTTGCATCAGTCGAACCGGCCCAGCAGGAGGCATTGAGTGAACCGCTTCGAGATGAGCCTCCCCCTCCGCCTGCCCGCGCCGACCCTCCGGGCCGCGCTCGTCGGCCTCGTCGCGGTGGTCGCCGTCCTGCTCAGCGGTTGCGGGGCCGGCCAGGTCTCGCAGATGGCCGTCCAGGAACCCGCGATCAACGGCAACAAGGTCACGATCAAAAACGTGGCGCTGCGCGACATCCGCATGCAGGCCTCGCAGACCGGCGACTCCATCCAGCCGGGGCGGGCGGTGGACCTGTTGCTGGTGGCGATCAACCAGTCGCCCGACACGCCGGACAGGCTGGTCAGCATCACCAGCGACGTCGGGGCGGTGGCCGTGAGCGGAGACGGCCGGCTGCCCGCCGGCGGGATGCTGCTGATCGGTACGCCGGAGGGCCAGAAGGTGCCGCCGGGGCCCATGGGCTCGAACAACTCGGCCAAGGCGACCGTGATGCTCGCCAAGCCGATCAGCAACGGCCTGCTGTACAACTTCACCTTCACTTTCGAGAAGGCCGGTCAGGCCACCGTGCTGGTTCCGGTTTCGGCCGGGCTGGCCCCGCCGCAGCAAAGCTAGGCGGGCGTAACCGCCTGTCATAGCGGGGTTTTGTCGTACCGCCTCGATACCGTCATGGCGTGGCTAATCCGCGCTCCCAATACCGCTGTTCCGAATGCCAGCACGTCACCGCCAAGTGGGTGGGCCGCTGCCTGGAGTGCGGCACCTGGGGCACCGTCGACGAGGTGCCGGTGCTGGCCGCGGTCGGCGGCCGGCGCACGGGGATCGCGTCGGCTTCGGCCTCGCGTGCGGTCCCGATCACCTCGGTCGAACCGAACGCCAGCCGGCACCGCTCGACGGGCGTCGCAGAGCTCGACCGGGTGCTCGGCGGCGGGGTGGTGCCCGGTTCGGTCACGCTGCTGGCGGGCGATCCCGGCGTGGGCAAGTCGACGCTGCTGCTCAAGGTGGCCCACCGCTGGGCGCTGTCGGGCCGGCGTGCGCTGTACATCTCGGGTGAGGAGTCCGCCGGCCAGATCCGGCTTCGGGCGGACCGGATGGGCTGCGGCGCCGAGGAGGTCTATCTGGCCGCCGAATCGGACGTGCACACGGTGCTGGATCACATCGCGACGGTGCGGCCCGCGCTGGTGATCGTGGACTCGGTGCAGACCATGTCCACGACGGAGGCCGACGGCGTGGCGGGCGGTGTCACGCAGGTGCGTGCGGTCACCGCGGCGCTGACCGCGGCCGCGAAGGCCAACGGAATCGCGCTGATCCTGGTCGGCCACGTCACCAAGGACGGGGCCATCGCCGGCCCCCGCTCCCTGGAGCACCTGGTCGACGTGGTGCTGCACTTCGAGGGCGACCGCAACGGTTCGCTGCGGATGGTGCGCGGGATCAAGAACCGGTTCGGCGCCGCCGACGAGGTGGGCTGTTTCATGCTGCACGACAACGGGATCGAGGACGTGTCCGACCCGTCGAACCTTTTCCTGGACCAGCGGCCCGCGCCGGTCGCCGGGACCGCGATAACCGTGACGCTGGACGGCAAGCGGCCGCTCATCGGGGAGGTGCAGGCGCTGCTGGCGACACCGGGGGGTGGCTCGCCGCGCCGCGCCGTCAGCGGCATCGACCACTCGCGCGCCGCGATGATCAGCGCCGTGCTGGAGAAACATGGCAGGCTGGCCGTCGGCGCCAGCGACATCTACCTGTCCACCGTCGGGGGCATGCGGTTGACCGATCCCTCGTCGGACCTGGCGGTCGCGATCGCGCTGGCCTCGGCCTACTCCGGACTGCCGTTGCCGACGACGGCGGTGATGATCGGCGAGGTGGGGCTGGCGGGCGACCTGAGGCGGGTCAGCGGCATGGAGCGGCGGCTGGGCGAGGCCGCGCGCCAGGGATTCAGCATCGCGCTCATCCCGGACGGCGACGACCCTCGGCGCGAGATAGTGCCTGCCGGCATGCGGGCGCTGCGCGCTCCGACCATTGTCGCGGCGCTGCAACACATGAAAGCCATCGCCGAGCCGCGCAGCGGCTGGACGCATAACGCGGTCGGGCCGCACAATGACACGCTGTGACCCGTCCGACACTGCGTGAGACCGTCGCCCGCCTGGCCCCGGGGACCGGGCTGCGCGACGGCCTGGAACGCATCCTGCGTGGCCGTACCGGCGCGCTGATCGTCCTCGGCAACGACGAGAACGTCGAGGCCATCTGTGACGGCGGCTTCGCGCTGGACGTCCGCTACGCGCCGACCAGGCTGCGGGAGCTGGCGAAGATGGACGGCGCCGTCGTGCTGTCCACCGACGGCAGCCGCATCGTGCGCGCCAACGTACAGCTGGTGCCGGACCCGTCGATACCCACCGACGAATCGGGGACGCGGCACCGCTCGGCGGAACGGGCGGCGATCCAGACCGGTTACCCGGTGATCTCGGTGAGCCACTCGATGAACATCGTGACCGTCTACGTGGGCGGGGAACGCCACGTGGTGGCCGATTCGGCGACCATCCTGTCGCGGGCCAACCAGGCGATCGCGACCCTGGAGCGGTACAAGACCAGGCTCGATGAGGTCAGCAGGCAACTGTCGCTCGCCGAGATCGAGGACTTCGTCACGCTGCGCGACGTGATGACCGTGGTGCAGCGGCTCGAGCTGGTCCGGCGCATCGGCCTGGTGATCGACGACGACGTCGTCGAGCTGGGCACCGACGGGCGCCAGCTGCGGCTGCAGCTCGACGAGCTGCTGGGTGGCAACGACATCGCGCGGGAGCTGACCGTGCGCGACTATCACGCCAGCCCCGAGCCGCTGTCCAAGGCGCAGATGACCGCGACCCTCGACGAGCTCGACGCCCTCTCGGACACCGAGTTGCTCGAACTCACCGCCCTGGCAAAGGTTTTCGGCTACCCGACGACGGCGGAGGCGCAGGACTCGGCGGTCAGCCCGCGCGGCTACCGCGCGCTGGCGAGCATTCCGCGGCTGCAGTTCGCCCACTCCGACCTGTTGGTCCGGTCATTCGGGACGCTGCAGGGCCTGCTGGCGGCCAGCGCGGGCGACCTGCAGTCGGTGGAGGGCATCGGCGCGATGTGGGCCCGCCACGTGCGGGAGGGGCTGTCGCAGCTCGCGGAGTCGACTATCGCCGACCCGCTGAGTTAGCCCGCGGGAACCGGGGCGGGCGGCGCCTCGGGCGGCGGTGCGGCGGCCGGCTGCCCCGGCCCGGGCACCGGGCCCGGCGGCGGGGGCGGCTGGTTCATGATGAACGGAACCGGCTGCGAACGCAGGTTGCCCAGCTGCACCACGAGGTTGTAGGTGCCCGGGCCGATCGCCGGCCGCGGCAGCGGGCAGTGCGGCGCCGACCCCATCCCCGTCCATGTCACCGCGGTAG
>NZ_LZKD01000213.1:0-5030 GCF_001668695.1 Mycobacterium sp. E2497 | reverse complement strand
CGGCGTCGCGGCCCTGGTGTCGGTCGAGCTGTGCTCGCTCACCTTCCCGGCGGTCAAGCCCACCGTGTCGGGCCTGGTCGGCACCGCCATATTCGGCGACGGGGCCGCCGCCGTGGTCGCGGTCGGCGACCGTCGCGCCGACCGGCTGAGTCCGAACGGGCCCGACATCGTCGACTCCCGGAGCCGCCTGTATCCCGAGTCGCTGCACATCATGGCCTGGAACGTGAGCCCGGCCGGGTTGCACCTGGTGATGTCCCCGGAGCTGACCGACTTCATCGACCGCTACCTGGCCGACGACGTCAGCCGGTTACTGGGCGCCCACGGCCTGACCAAGGACGACATCGGCGCCTGGGTGGCCCATCCCGGCGGTCCCAAGGTCATCAACGCGATCGCCGGGAGCCTCGAGCTGCCACCCGATGCCCTCGAGCTGACCTGGCGCTCGCTGGGTGAGATCGCGAACCTGTCGTCGGCCTCGGTGCTGCAGATCCTGCGTGACACCATCGCCAAGCCGCCGCCCGGCGGCGGCCCCGGGCTGATGGTCGCGATGGGCCCGGGGTTCAGCTCCGAGCTGGTGCTGTTGCGCTGGCGCTGAGGCGCTCAGTTCGCCGCCGCGGGCGAGTCCAGGAATCCTTGAACGGCCTCGGTGAGGATTAGGCCGCCACGGGTGTTCAGGTGGATGCCGTCGATGTGGAAATCCCACCCGTTCATCCGGGAGATTTCGTCGAAGCTGCGCCGCAGCACCGCCTCCCGGATCAGGTAGTCGCGGTAGAACGCCGGGAAAGAGAACCGGGTGAACGGCTTGGCGGTGCCGGCGCGGACCATTTGGTCCTGGAACGCCTCGGCGAACCCGAGGTAGTCCGTCCCCTCCCGCGCCGCCACCGCCCGGATCGCGGCGTTGTAGGCGGCGAACTCCTCGTTGAGCCGAGCCTGGACGGCGTGCCCCGAATGCGGGTCTTCCCCCACGGGCGCCAGGGAACTCAGCGCGATCCTGGCGCCGGTCTCCAGGCGCAGCCTGCGCGCGATGAGTTCCAGGTTTTCCTCGAACCGCCGCGCGGTCGGCTCGGCGGGCAGCCCCTTCCACACGCGCACCACCCTGCGGAAGTTCGGAAAGACGCCGGCCAGGATGTCGTTGGTACCGATCAGGACGATCACCCGGTCGGGCCGGATGGCGGTCACGCGGCGCAGCCGCCGGACGGTGTGGAAGGACAGGTCGCCGCCGACGCCGAAGTTCACGAACCGGAACCGACTGTTGCGCGGCCGATTCTGCAATTCGGTGATCCACCGGTAGGCCCCCTTGGCCGCGGTGGTGCTCGAGCCTACGCAGGCAACGGTTTCGGTGGGGCCTGAAGTCACAGTCGCATTATTCGAGAATCTCCGACAGATCCAGCCACCGACTCTCCGTCGAGGCGACCTCATCTTCCAGCGCGCGCAGCTCCGCGGTGAGCCGCGCGATGCCGACATGGTCGGCCTGGTCGTGCCCGGCCAGCTCGTGGTGTTTGTTGGCGATCTGGTCGGCCAGGCGCGCGAGCCGGCGGTCGATGCCGGCCAGCTCCTTCTCCGCGGCCCGCCGTTCGGCTCCCGACATCCCCGCCGCCTCGGGGCGCGCCGGCTGGGCGGGCGCGCCGGTGCGCGCCGCGGTCAGCCGCAGGTACTCGTCGATGCCGCCGGGCAGGTGGCGCAACCGGCCGTCGAGGATGGCGTACTGCTGGTCGGTGACCCGCTCCAACAGGTAGCGGTCGTGCGAGACGACGATCAGGGTGCCCGGCCACGAATCGAGCAGGTCCTCCATCGCGGCCAGCATGTCGGTGTCGACGTCGTTGGTGGGCTCGTCGAGGAGCAACACGTTGGGTTCGGACAGCAGGGTGAGCATCAGCTGCAGCCGCCGCCGCTGCCCGCCGGAGAGCTCGCCGACGCGGGCGGAGAGCTGGCCGCCGCCGAAGCCGAGCCGCTCCAGCAGTTGGGCCGGCGTCACCTCGCGGCCCTCGACCTCGTACCCCCCGCGCAGCCCGCCCAGCACGTCGGCGATCCGGTCGTCGCCGAGGCCGGCCAGGGCGTCACCCTGCTGGTCCAGGACCGCCAGCCGCACGGTCTTGCCGCGCTTGACCCGCCCGGTGTCCGGCGTCACCGTGCCGGCGATCAGCCCCAGCAACGTCGACTTCCCGGCACCGTTGGCCCCGACGATGCCGGTGCGTTCGCCCGGCGCGATCCGCCACTCGATATCGCGCAGCACCGGCCGACCGTCAAACGAGACCGACACGTCGAGCAGGTCGATCACGTCCTTGCCGAGCCGGGCCGTCGCCAGCTTGGCCAGCTCGACGGTGTTGCGCAGCGGCGGCACGTCGGCGATCAGCTGGTTGGCCGCCTCGATGCGAAACTTGGGCTTCGAGGTGCGCGCGGGTGCACCGCGCCGCAGCCACGCCAGCTCCTTGCGCATCAGGTTCTGCCGCTTGGCCTCGGTGGCGGCGGCCATCCGGTCCCGCTCGACGCGCTGCAACACGTACGCCGCGTAGCCGCCCTCGAACGGCTCCACGATGCCGTCGTGCACCTCCCACGTCGTGGTGGCCACCTCGTCGAGGAACCAGCGGTCGTGCGTCACCAGCAACAGCCCGCCGGTGTTGCGCGCCCAGCGCTGTTTGAGGTGCTCGGCCAGCCAGGTGATGCCCTCGATGTCCAAATGGTTGGTCGGTTCGTCGAGGGCGATCACGTCCCAGTCGCCGACCAGCAGCTGCGCCAGCTGGACCCGGCGGCGCTGGCCGCCGCTGAGCGTGGCGGTCGTTGCGTCCCAATCGATGTCGGCCACCAGGCCGGCGACCACGTCGCGGACCCGCGCGTCGCCGGCCCACTGGTGTTCGGCCGCCTCGCCCACCAGCGTCCAGCCGACCGTGCGGCCCGGCTCCAGGGTGTCTGCCTGGCTGAGCGCGCCGACCCGCAGGCCGCTGCGGCGGGTCACGCGGCCGGAGTCGGGTTGCAGCTGCCCGGTCAGCAGCCGCAGCAGGCTCGACTTGCCGTCGCCGTTGCGCCCGACGATGCCGATGCGCGCGCCGTCGTTGACGCCGAGCGTGACCGATTCGAATACCAGCTGGGTCGGGTATTCGAGGTGGACGGCCTCGGCCCCCAATAGGTGCGCCACCGGCCCGACCCTACTGGCGCTATTGGAGGGTCAGCAGCGCCCGGTCGATTTCGCGTTGGGTCTCCGCCGACGCCTGGCTGGCCAGGGCGCCCAGAAAGCGGCCGGCGAGGTCGCGCAGTTTCAGGTTGGTCTCCTGGGAACGCCACACCAAAATGTCGAACGCTCGCTCCGCGGAGATGCCGTAGGCGGCCATCAGCACGCCCTTGGCCTGCTCGATGCGGGCGCGGGCGTCGGCGACCGCCGACAGCACGTTGTTGATGTCGGTCTGCAGCGAATCGGTGACGTCGACATAGAAACCGGACGTCCCGACCAGGGTCCCGCTGTCGTCGAGCATCCGGTCGCCCGCGACGACCACGCAGTGGGTGCGCCCGCCGGTGTCGATGATGCGGTGGCGGCTGCTGAACGCCTTGCCCCGCATGACGCGGTCGAGGACGGCCGCGACGCGATCGCGGTCTTCAGGGTGCTTGTGCTTGAGCAGCAGGTCCGTGGTGGGCTCCACCTGCCCCGGCTGGTAGCCGTGCATGCGGGCGACCGCCGGTGACCACTCCCAGCGGTGCCCGTCCAGGAAGAACCGGAACCGGCCGACGCTCTGCGGCTCGCCCAGGCCCAGAACCAAATCGACCGCGTTGAGGTCTTGCTCGTCGACGGCGTCGGACATGAACGCCTCACACGCCGAGGCCGCCGAACCGTCGTCGGCGGAGTCCCCGTTGCGTCCCTGCACGGCTTCGTCGTCAAAGTTCACGGTCATCGTGGGCTGTCCTTCAGATCCGTAACTATGTCCTCCGCATATCAATGCCCACTTTTGCGGGAGTCCATTCATCGGATCAGGATTTCCGGTAGTGCTCGGCGTCGGCGCGTTTGAACTCCAGGCCCAGACCCGGCCGGCGCTGATCCGGCCGCAGCGCGCCGCCGTCGGGGGCCAGCGCGCCGTCGAACAGCAGGTGTTCGATGCGGTGGTGATCGTGGAAGTACTCCAGGTGGCGCAGGTTGGGGATGGCGCTGGCCACGTGGGCGTGCAGGTTGGGGGCGCAGTGCCCGGACACGTCGACGTTGTAGGCGGCGGCCACCGCTGCGGCCCGCAGCCAGTCGGTGATGCCGCCGCAGCGGGTGACGTCGATCTGCAGGCAGTCGACCGCCCCGGCGGCGAGCATCCGGTTGAAGTAGGCCAGGTCGTAACCGTACTCGCCGGCGGTGACGTCCGGGGTCACCTGGTCGCGGACCTCGTTCAGCCCGGCCAGGTCGTCGGACGAGACGGGCTCTTCGAACCAGGTGACGTCGTGGTCGGCCATGGCGTGGGCCACCCGGATCGCCTGCTTGCGGCGGTAGCCGCCGTTGGCGTCGACATACAGTTCGACGTCGGGCCCGACCACCTTGCGGGACAGCGCAATCCGGTCCAGGTCGCGGCGCTCGTCGGAGCCCCACGACTCGCCGATCTTGATCTTGACGCGCGGGATCTTCCACTCGTCCACCCAGCGTTCGAGCTGTGCGCGGGTCTGACGCTCGTCGTAGGTGGTGAACCCGCCGCTGCCGTAGATCGGGACCGCGTCGTGTGCCATGCCGAGTAGCCGGCACACCGGCAGGTCCAGCAGCTTGCCCTTGAGGTCCCACAGGGCGGTGTCGACAGCCGAGACGGCGCACGACACCAGCCCCGGCCGTCCGTTGTTGCGCATCGCCCGGACCATCGCCTGCCACCGACCGGTGATGTCCAGGGCGCCGTGTCCGGTGAGCGTCCCGGCGAGCGGCCCGTTGATCAACTCCGCGCACGCGCCGTCGGCGTAGGTGTAGCCGATCCCGCGCCGCCCGCCGGCGGCGACCTCGGCCAGCACCAGCGTGGTCGACGACCAGGGCAGGGTGCCGTCGGCTTCCGGTGCGTCGGTAGGGATTTCGTAGGACTGGGCGG
>NZ_LZKD01000212.1:0-51671 GCF_001668695.1 Mycobacterium sp. E2497 | reverse complement strand
ATGACGAGGCCGGCTTGGACACCGAATATCTGACCACCGCCGACCGCGAGGCGAACGAGGCCGACGTGATCGAGCAGGCCTACGTCGTCCCCACCGACGACGAGTGGGAGGACGGGCGCTGAGCCCGCGAGCGGCCGTGTCCACGGCCGGCGCGGTCGACCGGTGACCGCCGACCTCCACGTACACCGTTACGGGCCGCCCGGTCCGGTGCGCGTGCTGGCGCTGCACGGGTTGACCGGCCACGGGCAGCGCTGGCAGCAGCTGGCCGGCCTGCTGCCCGAAATCGCCTTCGCCGCACCGGATCTGATCGGCCACGGCAGGTCGTCGTGGGACGCGCCGTGGAGCATCGACGCCAACGTCGCCGCGATGGCCGCGCTGCTCGACGACGTGGCCGAGGCGCCGGTGCTGGTGGTGGGACACTCCTTCGGCGGCGGGCTCGCCATGCAGCTGGCCGCGACGCGGCCGGACCTCGTTGCCGCGCTGCTGCTCCTCGACCCGGCGGTCGGACTGGACGGCGCGTGGATGCGCGAGATCGCCGACGCGATGTTGTCCTCGCCCGACTACCCCGACGCCGGGGAGGCGCGCCTGGAAAAGCTGCACGGCTCCTGGTCGGATGTGGACCCCGCCCTGCTCGACGCCGAGATCGACGAGCACCTGATCGAGCTGCCGGGCGGCCGGTACGGCTGGCGCGTCAGCCTGCCGGCGATGATGGCGTACTGGAGCGAGCTGGCTCGCGACATCGTGTTCCCGCCGGCCGGGACGGCGACGGTGCTGGTGCGGGCCAAGCGCACGTCGCCGCCGTACGTCGGCGACCAGTTGATCACCGGCCTGCAGGACCGGTTGGGATCGGGGTTCCGGCTGCTGGACTTCGACTGCAACCACATGGTGCCCTACGCGGCGCCGGCGGAGGTGGCGGCGCTGACGCGCGAGCTGCTGGGAGCCGGCTGATCGTGGCGCCGGTGACCGACGAGCAGATCGAGCGGGTGCGCGCGCTGGTCGCGGCGATACCGTCCGGCAGGGTCGCGACCTACGGCGACATCGCCGACGTCGCAGGGCTTTCCAGCCCGCGCATCGTCGGGTGGATCATGCGGACCGACTCCTCGGATTTGCCGTGGCACCGGGTGATCACCGCCTCGGGGCGCCCGGCGCGTCACCTGACCACCCGGCAGCTGGAGCTACTGCGCGCCGAGGGCGTCCTAGCCACCGACGGCAGGATCGCGCTGCGCGAAATCCGTCACGACTTCGGTCGCTAGAGAACCAGCCGGACCAGCGCCGCGGTGCGGGCCAGCCCGGGGAACGCCTCGGCCGTCGACCGCGGATGCAACGCATGGACCGCGAGCCGGAACATCAAGGCGCGCAACAACATCTGCGGCCATTCCGGCAACGCGTTCCAGCGCTCGATGAGTCCGTCGTCGGCCTCACCCCAGGACAGGGCGTCGACGACGACGACACCGGCCGCCCAGGACGCGGGCCGCCAGTAGGGGGTGATGTCGGTGATGCCCGGGGCCGCGGTGCCGACGAAAAGCACTGTGCCGTAAAGGTCTCCGTGCACCACCTGGTTCGGGCTCTTGGTCGGCCGGCGCAAGGTGGCCAGCTGGTTGATCAGCTCCACCGACCGCTGGGCGTCGGCCGTCGGCGGAGCGGTCCGGGCGCCCGGGGGCACGGAGGCCAGCGGCCGTTCCTCCCAGGCGGCGCGGTCGGCGGCGATGAAGATGTCGACGTCGCCCCACGGCGCGGTGGGCCCCTGGGTCAGGAATCGGGGGCGTTCCAGTTTGCCGGTGGCCTCGTGCAGGCGTACCGCCGCCGAGACCACCTCGTCATGGCGGGGCTCGGGCGTTCCGGCGACGAAGGTGTCCGCCCGCCACCCGGAAACCACGTATCGGCCGTCCGTCGAGCGGACCGGGCGGGCCAGCCGAACCCCGTCGACGAACAGCGTCTCCCGCACCCGGGCCGACCAGGCCGCCCGGGCGTGGTCGGCTACCAGTGACAGGACGACTTCGCCGCAGCGCCAGCCGCCCTCCCAGCTAGCGCCCAGATAGACGGGCTGCACACCGGTCAAACCAAACGCCGCCAGCACATGCTCCGGCGGTGGCTCGACATTCACACGGGAAGCTTAGACGAGGGGACCTGCGGCGATCGCGAGCGCGGCGAAGCCGGGCGCGGCGGGTCGCCGCCCATAAGCACTGCGGCGATCGCGAGCGCGGCGAAGCCGGGCGCGGCGGGTCGCCGCCCATAAGCACTGCGGCGATCGCGAGCGCGGCGAAGCCGGGCGCGGCGGGTCGCCGCCCATAAGCACTGCGGCGATCGCGAGCGCGGCGAAGCCGGGCGCGGCGGGTCGCCGCCCATAAGCACTGCGGCGATCGCGAGCGCGGCGAAGCCGGGCGCGGCGGGTCGCCGCCCATAAGCACTGCGGCGATCGCGAGCGCGGCGAAGCCGGGCGCGGCGGGTCGCCGCCCAAAAGCACTGCGGCGATCGCGAGCGCGGCGAAGCCGGGCGCGGCGGGTCGCCGCCCAAAAGCACTGCGGCGATCGCGAGCGCGGCGAAGCCGGGCGCGGCGGGTCGCCGCCCATAAGCACGCCGTATCGGGTCAGTACATGACCATGTCGGGTTGCATCTGCTGCGCCCACGCCACAATGCCGCCCTGCAGATGCACCGCGTCGGAGAATCCGGCCTTGCGCACCGCCGCCAGGGCCGCGGCCGACCGCACACCCGTCTTGCAGTACAGCACCGGCATCCGGTCCTGCGGCAGCTTTGCCAGACCGTCACCGGAATCGATCGAGGACTGCGGGATCAACTGGGCCCCGTCGATGTGGTTGATCTCCCATTCGACCGGCTCGCGGACGTCGATCAGCGCCACCTTCCTGCCCGAATCCAGCAGCTCCCGCAGTTCCCGCGGGGTGATGGCGGAGCCGGCGACGGGCGAACCGACGTCGCCGGCCGCCGCGCCGCAATACTGCTCGTAGTCGATCAACTCGGTGACCTTCGGCGCCGCAGGGTCCTTGCGGATCGCAATGGTGCGGTAGGACATTTCCAGCGCGTCGTAGAGCATCAACCGGCCCAGCAGCGACTCTCCGAGCCCGGTGATGAGTTTGATCGCCTCGGTGCCCATCACCGATGCGACCGAGGCGCACACGATGCCCAGCACGCCCCCCTCCGCGCACGACGGCACCGTGCCGGGCGGCGGCGGTTCGGGGTAGAGGTCGCGGTAGTTGAGGCCCCGACCGCCGGGCGCATCCTCCCAGAACACCGAGACCTGACCCTCGAACCGGTAGATCGACCCCCACACGTACGGCCTGCCGGCCAGCACGGCGGCGTCGTTGACCAGGTACCGGGTGGCGAAGTTGTCGGTGCCGTCCACGATCAGGTCGTACTGCGCGAACAGGTCGACGGCGTTGCTCGAGTCCAGCCGGAACTCGTGCAGGCGCACCCGGACCAGCGGGTTGATCGCGGCGATCGACTCCCGCGCGGATTGGGCCTTGGACCGCCCGACGTCGGCGACGCCGTGGATGATCTGGCGCTGCAGGTTGGACTCGTCGACGACGTCGAAATCCACGATGCCGATCGTTCCGACGCCGGCCGCGGCCAGGTACAGCAGCGCCGGCGCGCCGAGCCCGCCGGCGCCGATCACCAGCACCCGGGCGTTCTTGAGCCGCTTCTGCCCGTCCACGCCCAGGTCGGGAATGATCAGATGGCGGCCGTAGCGGGCCACCTCATCGCGGGTCAGCTCCCCCGCCGGCTCCACGAGAGGCGGCAGTGCGGTCTGGGATGTCGACACGCCCGAACATCTCCTCGGTCTCGATCTGCGGTTCGTCGTCCACAACCATCACATCAGCCGCAGAAGTGCACGGCAATGAATTCAACTCACCGGTCAGGCGATCGGGAACGGCCAGGGGTTGAATCGGCAGGTCTTCCCGTCGGCCTTGACGAAATCCGGGTCGAACTGGGCGGCATCGTCGTTCGACGTGGAGAACGTCTGCTGCATCATCACCGGCGCCAAAGCGCCCTGCTGCTCGCAGGGTTCGTGGCGCACGTACCCGATGGCGTGGCCGACCTCGTGGTTGATCACGTACTGGCGATACGAACCGACGTCACCCTCGAAGGGGACGGCCCCGCGCACCCAGCGCGCCTCGTTGATGAAGACCCGCGACTGCCGGTCCTTGCCGAACGACGGGTTGTAGCAGGACGTCTCAAGGCGAAATTCGTAGCCGCAGCCCTCCCGGACCGTCACCGGGGACACCAGGGAGATCCGGAAGTCGGGGTTTCCGCCATTGGTTCCGTCGATCCGGATGAACGCGAATTGCGGGTTGTGGGTCCAGCCCTTCGGGTTGGCCAGCGTCTGGTCGACCATCTCGGCGAACGCGGTGTCGCCGCCGAACATGGTCTCGTCGATGCCGTTCTCCACCTCGACGGTGTAGTGAAACACCTTGACGGTGCCCTGGCCGATCTGCGGCGTCGTGCCGGGCACCACGTGCCATGTCTTGTCGCCCGCCTCGGTGAACGGGCCGCCGTCCGGCAGCGTCCCGGCGGGCAGGTTCGCGTCGAACGCCGCGAGTCCGCGTGGCGGCGCGTCGATGATCGACGTGCCCACCGCGCCGATCGCCTGCGGGCTCTGGATGGGCTGATTGGCTGCCGGCTTCCTGGCGCTGGTGCCGGTGATCGTCTGGTAGACCACCAGCACGGTCACCACCGCCAGAACGGGCAGCGCGTACGCGCGCCAGCCGTAGGTGGACACGAACCGTCCCAGCCAGGTCTGTTTGCGCCACTGCCGCGGCCGCTCCCGGTCGGCCCTTGCCCGTCCGGCGTCGCGGGCGACCGGGTCGCGCAGGGCGCGAAGCGGTTCCCGCCACTCGTCCCGCAGCACCGGCACGCGACCGGTGCCGCGCGAAGGCCGCTGGGACGTCATTTCCCCAGGATTACACAGTCGGCCGGTGCGGCCGTCCTTGGCGCGCCCGAATGCGCCGGGCGACACCGCTTTCTGCCTGCGACGACGGCGGCGACGACAACGGCGGGCATGGCTCGGGTAGTAATGTCTCTCGCAACGAGCCGCGCGCGGCTGGCCCACTGGTGCCGGCGGCCGGTTGCCGACACATCAGATGAGGACTCGATGAGCGAACTCGCCAAACCCGCGGCGCGGCGTGCCGTCAAGTCGGCCGACCGCGGTCGGCCCGGGGACGGCATCGCGGCCTCGAGCCGACGCGGCAACCGGTTGCCCCGGGACGAGCGCCGGGGCCAGCTGCTCATCGTGGCCAGCGATGTGTTCGTCGACCGCGGCTATCACGCCGCCGGTATGGACGAGATCGCCGAGCGCGCCGGGGTCAGCAAACCGGTTTTGTATCAACACTTTTCGAGCAAACTCGAGCTCTACCTGGCGGTGCTCGCCCGGCACGTCGAGAACCTGGTCTCCGGCGTGCAGCAGGCGTTGAACACCACCACCGACAACCGCAGGCGGTTGCACGCGGCGGTCCAGGCGTTCTTCGACTTCATCGAGCACGACAGCCAGGGTTACCGCCTGATCTTCGAGAACGACTACGTCACCGAACCCGAGGTGGCCGCGCAGGTGCGGGTCGCCACCGAGTCGTGCATCGACGCGGTGTTCGCGTTGATCAGCGCGGACTCGGGCCTGGACCCGCACCGCGCCCGGATGATCGCGGTGGGGCTGGTCGGCATCAGCGTCGACTGCGCCCGCTACTGGCTGGACTCCGACCGCCCGATCTCCAAGGCGGACGCCGTCGAGGGCACGGTCCAGTTCGCCTGGGGCGGGCTGTCACACGTGCCGCTTACTCGCCTTTAGCGCCCTTCCCGGTGAGTTTGCCGACTTCGGCGCCGATACCGAAGCCGACCCGGCGCGAATCGGCTGGCCCGATCTCGACATAGGCGATCTTGCTGGTGTGCACCAGGAAGCGGCGGCCCCGCTCGTCGTTCAGCCTCAGCAGGCCCGGCCCCTCGCTCAGCGCCGCGCTGACCAGCTCTTCGACTTCGGCCGGCGTCTGCGCGCTGGAGAGCACCAGCTCGCGCGGACTGTCCGTAATACCGATCTTGACCTCCACGGTCACCCCTTCCGTAGGTATTGAAGTCGACAGACCTGTCAGCTGCAGGCTAGTGGACGCGGCGGGCCGGCATCCCCGACGGTCCCCGCCACGCGGTTCGCGGCGGGCGAAGCCCCGGTCGCGGGCGGATAACGATTCGCTTCCAGCTGTGTGCACTGCGGGGTTCGACGGCCGATCCGTGCTTTCACATCGCTAACTTCGGCACCATGGGTACCACACTGGCCGATCTCGACAGGGTGCGGGACTACCCCGACGACGAGACCGATGAGCTCTACGAAGCCGACTCCTACCCCGAGGGCGACTACACCTGGACCGGCTGGCCGGCCGAGTTGCGCTGGTGCCCGGCCACGGCGATCCTGGGCGCCGTGGTGGCCGTCGGCGCGATCGCGACCGCCGTCATCATCAACAGCGGCGACAGCGCCTCGACCAAGGCCACCCTGGCGCCGGCGCCCCAGCCGGTGACGTCCGCGCCGGCGACCACGAAGAGCTCGGCCGCGCCCAGCGCGCAGCCCAGCCCCTCGCGCACGGCCCAGTTGCCGCCCGAAACGTTCACCACGGTGACCCCGCCGCCCAGCGCATCACCCAGCCTGGCGCCCACCGGAACGCCGACCGCCACGCCGCCCCTGACGCTGACGCCCCCGCCGTCGGCCGCGCTGAACCCGCGCACCGTCGTCTACAGCGTCACCGGCACCAAGCAGCTGCTGGACCTGGTCAACATCGTCTACACCGATGGGCAGGGCTACTCCCAGACCGAGTTCAACGTGTCGCTGCCGTGGACCAAGGCGGTGATCCTGAATCCCGGCGTGCAGAACCCGTCGGTGGTCGCGACCAGCTTCTACGGGCGGCTCAACTGCTCGATCGTCAACGCCTCGGGGCAACTGGTGGCCGCGTCGGCCAACAACTCGAGCCTGGCGACCTGCGCGCGCTGAGTCCGATGGCCGTGACCCGCTGCGCCCGGCTGCACCGCGCTTGCGATCACGGCTCAGTCCGATGGCCGTGACCCGCTGCGCCCGGCTGCACCGCGCTTGCGATCACGGCTCAGTCCGATGGCCGTGACCCGCTGCGCCCGGCTGCACCGCGCTTGCGATCACGGCTGAGCGTCAGCTCAGACCCAGTTCACGCATCCGCCGGTCGTGCGTCTGCTGCAGCCGGTCGAAGAAGGCGCTGAGCTGGCCCAGGCTGCCGGTGCCCGTCACGACCAGGTCGACCAGCTCGTCATGGTCGGCCAGCAGGTACTGCGCCTGCGTGATCGCCTCACCGAACAGGCGACGCGACCACAGCGCCAGCCGGCTGCGCTGCTTGCCGCTGGCGGTCACCGCGGCGCGCACCTCGGCGACGACGAACTGCGAATGCCCGGTCTCCGACAGCGCCGCCCGCACCACGCCGGCGATCTCGTCGGGCAGCCCGTCGGCGATCTCCAGGTACAGGTCGGCGGCCAGCGCGTCGCCGACATAGGTCTTGACCAACGCCTCCAGCCACGTGCTGGGCATCGTCAGCCGGTGGTAGTTCTCCAGCGCCGAGACGTACTTCGACATCGCCGACACCACGTCGACCCCGCGGGCCTCCAGGGCGTCGCGCAGCAGCTCGTAGTGCTGCATCTCGGCGGCGGCCATGCTCGCCATCGAGATCCGTCCGCGCAGGTTGGGGGCCATCCGAGCCTCGTCGGTCAGCCGATAGAACGCAGCGATCTCGCCGTACGCCAGGACCGCGAACAACTCGTTGACGCCCGGGTGGTCGGCCGGCAGGCGAGGGGCGGGCGGACCGTCCCCTCGGTCGGCTTCCAGGTCGGCTTCGGAGGGCTGCCAAGAGGGCCGGGTCATGGCAACACTGTAGTCGGCGGACCTGGCGCAAAATGGGGCCAGCTGTCGACCGGCTATCATGTATGGAGATAGCGGCTGTGTTTCCGCGATAAGAGCCGCTATCGGCGAAATGTGCGTGCACAGCTGGCCCGCCCCGAGCAGGGCCGGCGACTCGGCGACGTATTCGGAGTCGGAACTCGTGCGCGCGTGACCGCGACAGAGAAACACCGACACAAACCGATATGTCACCGAAAGGCGTACTACCCACGCATGAGCACACTGACCAGCACAACTGAATTGACCTTTGCCAACCTCGGCGTCCGCGACGAAATCGTGCGCGCCCTCGCGGAAAAGGGCATCGAGCGGCCCTTCGCGATCCAGGAGTTGACCCTGCCGCTGGCGCTCGCCGGCGACGACCTTATCGGCCAGGCGCGCACCGGCATGGGCAAGACGTTCGGCTTCGGCGTCCCGCTGCTGCAGCGCATCACCGCCCAGGCCGCGACGCGCCCGCTCAATGGGACGCCACGCGCCCTGATCGTGGTGCCGACGCGCGAGCTCTGCGTGCAGGTCACCGAGGACCTGGCCACCGCGGCCAAGTACCTGACCGCCGAGGACGGCCGACGGCTGGCGGTCATCTCCATCTACGGCGGGCGTGCCTACGAGCCCCAGATCGACGCGCTGCGCGCCGGCGCCGACGTCGTGGTGGGCACCCCCGGCCGACTGCTCGACCTGGCCCAGCAGGGCCACCTGCAGCTCGGCGGGCTCTCGGTGCTGGTGCTCGACGAGGCCGACGAGATGCTCGACCTGGGCTTCCTGCCCGACATCGAGCGCATCCTGCGCCAGATCCCCTCCGACCGGCAGTCGATGCTGTTCTCGGCGACCATGCCGGGGCCCATCATCACGCTGGCCCGCACGTTCATGAAGCAGCCCACCCACATCCGGGCGGAGGCACCGCATTCGTCGGCGGTGCACGACAAGACCGAGCAGTTCGTCTACCGCGCCCACGCCCTGGACAAGATCGAGCTGGTCAGCCGCGTGCTGCAGGCCGAGGGCCGCGGCGCCACCATGATCTTCACCCGCACCAAGCGCACCGCCCAGAAGGTCGCCGACGAGCTGGCCGAGCGGGGCTTCAAGGTCGGCGCCGTGCACGGCGACCTGAACCAGGTCGCCCGAGAGAAGGCGCTCAAGGCATTCCGGTCAGGAGACATCGACGTGCTGGTCGCCACCGACGTGGCCGCGCGCGGTATCGACATCGACGACGTCACGCACGTCATCAACTACCAGATCCCAGAGGACGAGCAGGCCTACGTGCACCGGATCGGCCGTACCGGCCGCGCCGGCAAGACCGGCGTCGCGGTCACCCTGGTGGACTGGGACGAGCTGCCCCGCTGGTCGACGATCGACAAGGCCCTGGGGCTGAACTGCCCCGAACCCGCCGAGACCTACTCGAGCTCCCCGCACCTCTACGAAGAACTGGGTATCCCCGCCGAGACGACCGGCACCGTCGGCGCGCCCAAGAAGCCGCAGGGCCCACGGCGCAACACCGAGCGTGACGGCCAGAAGGCCGAGCGGTCCGGGCGTGCCCGGACCGGCGCGCCGCGGCGGCGCACCCGCGGCGGCCAGCCCGTCACCGGGCACCCCGGCGGGAACGCCGCTGCCGACGCCACCAGCGGCGAAGCCGCCGCCGAGGGGTCCGGCAACACCGGGACCAGCCGGCGTCGGCGCCGGCGCCGCAAGCCCGCCGAAGCCGGCGCGCACGCCAACTAGGCCGCGCGCCCACGGATGGTCAGACCCGAACGCCGCACCAAGGGCGACATCGTGGCCGCCGCGGCGATCGCGGTCGTGGTCGCCGCCGTCGCCTCGCTGATCTGGTGGACCAGCGACGCCCGGGCCACCATCAGCCGCCCGGCCGCTGTCGCCGCGGCCAACCAGAATCCCGCCCGGCAGGTGCCGGCCACGCTCAAGGAGCTGTGGACCGCGCCCAGTCCGGCCACCACCGCACCGGTGGCGGTCGGCGGCACGGTGATCACCGGCGACGGCCACCGGGTCGACGGGCGCGACCCCCGGTCCGGGCTGTCTCGCTGGAGCTACCAGCGCGACAGCGACCTGTGCGGGGTCTCCTGGGTCTACCACTTCGCCGTCGCCGTCTACCGCGACGACCGTGGATGCGGCCAGGTGAGCACGCTCGACGGTTCCACGGGCCGCCGCGGGCCCGCCCGCAGCGGCTACGCCGACCCGCGCGTGCGGCTGTCCTCCGACGGCACCACCGTGCTGTCGGCCGGCGACACTCGGGTGGAACTGTGGCGCTCGGACATGGTCCGGATGGTGGCCTACGGCGAGACCGACGCGCGGGTGAAGCCCCCGACGCGCGGGCTGCACTCCGGCTGCAGGCTGGTCTCGGCGGCGGCCAGCTCGTCGGCCGTGTCGGTGCTGGAGAGCTGCGTGAACCAGGCCGACCTGCGGCTGGTGCTGCTGCGGCCCGGCAAGGACGACGACGAACCCCAGCAGCGCGTCGTCGCCGAACCCGGGATCACGGCGGACTCGGGCGCCCGGGTGCTGGCCGTCTGGGAGAGCAACACGGCGGTGTATCTGCCCGCCCCGCAGCCGCGGGTGGACGTGGTCGACGAAACGGGCACCACCGTGTCGAGCACCCTGCTGCCCAAGCCGCCGTCCGGCCCGGGGGCGGTTTCGCACGCGGGCAGCCTGATCACCTGGTGGACGGGCGATTCGGTGATGGCTTTCGAGACGGGCAACCTGACGCTGCGCTACACCATCGCCGCCGGCGCGACGACCGCGCCGTTGGGGCCGGGCGCGATGATGGCGGGCCGGCTGCTGGTGCCCGTCACCGGCGCGATCGGGGTCTACGACCCCGTCAGTGGCGCCAACGAGCGCTACATCCCGGTGAACAGGGCGCCGGGCCAGCCCGGACGCGCGGTCGTCCCGGCCGTCGCGGGATCCCAGGTGTTCGAGCAGCGGGGCGACGCCGTGGTGGCCCTGGGCTGATATCGCGGGTGCGCTCGCCGCGGCGGCACGCCGACGTGCCGCGCCGTCGGCGCACAATCAAAGCCGCAGGCGCACAACCGCGCCCGCTAGACCTCGACGGCGAACGTCGGCAGCGGCTTGCCGGTCTTCCAGTGCTTGAGCAACGCCTTCGCCAGGTCGGCGTAGGCCGACGCGCCCTTGTTCTTGCGCCCCGACATCACCGAGGAGCCCGAGGCGCTGGCCTCGGCGAAACGCACCGTCCGCGGGATCGGCGGGGCCAGCACCGGCAGGTTGTAGCGGTCGGCGACGTCCAGCAACACGTCGCGGGTATGGGTGGTCCGCGAGTCGTACAACGTCGGCAACGCGCCGAGCAACCGAAGATCCGGGTTGGTGATCTGCTGGACGTCGGCGACCGTGCGCAGGAACTGGCCGACGCCGCGGTGCGCGAGCGTCTCGCACTGCAGCGGCACTATCACCTCGTCGGCGGCGGTCAGGCCGTTGAGCGTGAGCACACCCAGCGACGGCGGGCAGTCGATGATGACCACGTCGAAGTCGTCGGCGAGCTTCGCCAGCGCGCGTTTGAGCGCGTACTCGCGGCCGGCGCGCATCAGCAGCATCGCCTCGGCTCCCGCCAGGTCGATGTTGGCCGGCAGCAGCGTCATGCCCTCCATCGTCGTGACCAGCGCGGCGTTGGGCTCGACCTCGCCGAGCAGCACCTCGTGCACGGACACCGGGAGCTTGTCGGGATCCTGGCCGAGCGAGAACGTCAGGCAGCCCTGCGGATCCAGGTCGACCAGCAGCACCCGCTTACCCTCGTCGACCATCGCCGCGCCCAGCGAGGCAACCGTCGTCGTTTTGGCGACGCCGCCCTTCTGGTTGGCCACCGCCAACACCCGGGTCTTACTCACCAGCGCCCGCCCCTCCTGTTGCCACGGTCACAGTGCCCATCCTGACATGTTCGATCGTCCAACGCTGCGGCCGACGGGCCCGGCATGTCGTCCGGCAGAATCGGTCGATATGGGCTTGCACAACCATCGACTGGTCCTCCTCCGCCACGGGGAGACCGAATGGTCGAAATCCGGCCAGCACACGGGGCGGACCGACCTCGAGCTCACCGACACCGGCCGCGTCCAGGCCGAGCTCGCCGGCCGCGTCCTGCGCGAACTGAACCTCACCGACCCGTTGGTGGTCAGCAGCCCGCGCATCCGCGCGCTGACCACCGCCAAGCTGGCCGGGCTGGCCGTCGACGAGGTCTCTCCCCTGCTCGCCGAATGGGATTACGGCTCCTACGAGGGCCTGACGACACCCCAGATCCACGAATCGGTCCCCGATTGGCTGGTCTGGACGCACGGATGCCCCGGCGGCGAGAGCGTGGCCCAAGTCAGCGAACGCGCCGACCGGGCCGTCGCGTTCGCGTTGGAGCACATGGAGTCGCGCGACGTGGTGTTCGTGGGGCACAGCCACTTCTCCCGCTCGGTCATCACGCGCTGGGTGGAGCTGCCGCTCGTCGAGGGCAGCCGCTTCTGGATGCTGGCCGGCTCCCTCGCCGTGTGCGGTTTCGAGCACGGCGTGCGACAGCTCGCCGCGCTCGGCCTGACCGCCCAGCCGCAGGCGATCAAGCCCGGGTGAACCACGAACCGCCGTTCGCGCTGTGCGGACCGACGCAGACCCTGGTTGCCGACGGGGTGCGGGAGCGCTACCACGACGCGGCGGCCGCGCAGGACGCGCTGCGTTCGGGCTCTGTGCCAATTGTGTTGGGCGCGTTGCCCTTCGACGTGGGCCGGCCCGCGGCGCTGCTGACGCCCCAGGCGGTGCGCCGCAGCGACGCGCCGCCGGACTGGCCGAGCGACCCGCTGCCGGCGGTGCGTGTCGCCGCCGCAGACCCGTCGCCGGACGACTACCGCCGCCGCGTCGCCCGCGCGCGCGACGAACTCATCGCGCCCGACAGCCCGCTCAGCAAGGTCGTGCTGTCCCGAGCGCTGCGACTGGTCGCCGAGGGCCCCTTGGACGCCCGCGTCATCCTGCGCCGGCTCATCACCGCGGACCCGGCAGCATACGGTTACCTCGTCGACCTGACCGGCGCCGGCGACGACTACGCCGGCGCGGCGCTGGTGGGCGCCAGCCCGGAGCTTCTGGTGGCGCGCTCCGGGGACCGCGTCACGTGCCGGCCGTTCGCCGGTTCGGCACCCCGCGCCGCCGATCCCGACGTCGACGCTGCCCACGGCGCCGCGCTGGCCGGTTCGGCCAAGGACCGGCACGAGCATCAGTTGGTCATCGAGACCATCCGCACCGCGCTGGAGCCGCTGTGCGACGAGCTGACGATCGCCGCCGAGCCCGAGCTGAGCCGCACCGCGGCGGTGTGGCACCTGTGCACACCGATCAGCGGACGTCTGCGCGAAACATCCACCACGGCAATCGATTTGGCCCTTGCTCTGCACCCCACACCGGCGGTCGGCGGGGTGCCGACCAAGGCCGCGGTCGAACTCATCGCCGAGCTGGAGGGCGACCGCGGGTTCTACGCGGGGGCGGTGGGCTGGTGTGACGCGCGCGGCGACGGCCGCTGGGTGGTGTCCATCCGCTGCGCGCAACTGTCGGCGGACCGCCGCAGCGCGATCGCCCGCTCCGGTGGCGGGATCGTCGCCGAATCCGACCCCGATCAGGAAGTCGCGGAAACTACAACGAAATTCGCCACCATCCTCAACGCGTTGGACGTCAAGCAATGACCATTCGCCGCGCCACGCCCGAAGACGCCGGTGCGATCACCGAAATGATTCACGCGCTGGCCGAATTCGAACACGCCGCGGATCAGTGCACTGTCACGGAAAAACAAATTGCCGCAGCGCTTTTCGGCGCCACCCCGACGGTGTATGGGCACCTTGCGGAGGTCGACGGCGAGATCGCCGCGATGGCGCTGTGGTTTCTCAACTTCTCCACCTGGGACGGCGTGGCGGGCATCTACCTCGAAGACCTGTTCGTGCGGCCGGGGTTTCGCCGTCGCGGCCTGGCCCGCGCGCTGTTCGCGACCCTGGCGGCCGAATGCCTCGACCGGGGCTACACGCGGTTGTCCTGGGCGGTGCTGAACTGGAACGCCGACGCCATCACGCTGTACGACGGGGTCGGCGGCGAACCGCAGCGCGAGTGGACCACCTACCGGCTGTCGGGCCCCGGGTTGGCCGAGCTGGCCGAATCGCGCTGATCGCCGCCGGCGGCCCAGCGCACCCCCTGCGGGCTGAAGAGCAGCCCCAACACGGCCAGCGCCACGAGGCCCGCGGGAATCCCGAAGACGGGCCGGTGCGAGTCGACCGTGAGGTACCACGCCACCGGCAGGAGCAGCAGCTGGGTGATCACGGCAAGCCCTCGGCCCCAGCGCTTGCCGAGCGTCAGCGCGCGCCCGGCGGCCAGCACCACCGCCCCGACCACCAGGAAGAACAGGGCGGTGCCGAGCCCGTTGACCACGTGCTGGTCGGCCCCGGCGATGCCGCGCACCACCAGCACGACCGCCATGACCAGCGCGGCCACCCCCTGCACCGCCACCAGAAGGCCGGCGCCGCGCACAGCGGATGGGACGCCCCCCGGGTAGCGGCGCAAACCTGTCACCCGCGTCAGCGTAGTCACCCGCGGCGGCGGGGCGTTCCCCACAGCGTCGCCTTAAGGCTCCCGCATAAGCTCGTGCCTCATGCGCGCCGTGCTGATCGTGAACCCCACAGCCACGTCCACCACCCCGGCCGGTCGCGACCTGCTGGCGCACGCGCTCAAAAGCCGCCTGCAGCTCACCGTCGAACACACCAATCACCGCGGTCACGGCACCGAACTCGCGGAGAAGGCGGTCGCGGACGGCGTCGACCTGGTCGTGGTGCACGGCGGCGACGGCACCGTCAGCGGGGTCGTCAACGGCCTGCTCGGCCGTCCCGGCGCCGCTTCTGGACCGATCGGTCCGGTGCCGGCGGTCGCGGTGGTCCCCGGCGGTTCGGCGAACGTGCTGGCGCGGTCGCTGGGCATCTCCCGGGATCCGGTGGCCGCCACCAACCAGCTCATCCAGCTGCTCGACGACTACCACCGCCACCACATGTGGCGCCGCATCGGCCTGATCGACTGCGGCGAGCGGTGGGCCGTGTTCAACACCGGGATGGGTGTCGACGCGGAAGTGGTCGCCGCGGTCGAGGCCGAACGCGACAAGGGCGGGAAGGTGACCGCGTGGCGCTACATCCGCGCGGCGATACCCGCCGTGTGGGCTTACACCCGCCGTGAACCGATGCTCACCCTCGAACTGCCCGGCCGCGAACCCGTCACCGGGGTCAGCTTCGCGTTCGTGTCCAATTCCAGCCCCTGGACGTTCGCCAACGACCGGCCGGTTTGGACCAATCCCGGCTGCACCTTCGAGACGGGCCTGGGGGTTTTCGCGCCCACCACCATGAAAACCATCCCCACCCTGCGGATCGTGCGGCAGATGTTCGCCAAGCGGCCCAAGTTCGAGTTCGACCACCTCATCACCGCGGACGACGTCCCCTGCGTGCGTGTCACGTCGACCGGCGGCCCGGTCGCCTGCCAGTTCGACGGGGATTACCTCGGGGTGCGCGAAACCATGACGTACCGGGCGGTGCCGGACGCGCTGGCCGTCGTCGCGCCGCCTCGAAAAAATCCGCTCTGAGCTGCGGCGACGAAGCCGCCGCGGGCCAACAGACGAAGCTTTTCCGCAAGAGTGGCCAGTCAGTGTAGTACAACTGTGTAAGGGCTCGGCTACGGAATGATCAAAGTGAGATAGCCCACGAGCTAACTCGGTGCTATTGACTTCTGTTGAGCCTGTGAAACGATCAAAAGGTTGCATGCAGAAATTTAGATAGGGGTACGGACCCTTTTCTTGTGCACGCGTTAACAGCCGAAGAAAATTGGCCGTGCGCCTTGCTGCGCACTCAGTGAGGAGTAAGAACGTATGGATTGGCGCCACAAGGCGGTCTGTCGTGACGAGGACCCGGAGCTGTTTTTCCCGGTAGGGAACAGCGGCCCGGCGCTCGCGCAGATCGCTGACGCGAAACTGGTCTGCAATCGGTGCCCGGTGACCACGGATTGCCTGTCCTGGGCCCTGAACACCGGCCAGGACTCGGGCGTCTGGGGCGGCATGAGCGAAGACGAGCGGCGCGCACTCAAGCGTCGCAATGCCCGGACGAAGGCCCGTAGCGGAGTCTGACCCAGTCAGAGCAAATAGTGCGGCCTCGACGAAAGTCGGGGCCGCACTATTGTGTGGGTCGCGCGGCGCCTACAACGCCAGGCGGGTCCGCCGACCGATCGGCACCCGCAGCACCACATCGGTGCCGCGGGACGGGGCCTGGCGCATGCCCAGCGTGCCGTCGAGTTCCGCCGACACCAACGTCCGCACGATCTGCAGGCCGAGGCTGTCGGACGTCTCCAGGCTGAAGCCCTCCGGCAACCCGCGGCCGTCGTCGTGGACGACGACGTCGAGCCAGCGGGCCGACCGCTCGGCGCGGATGGTCACCGACCCGGCTTCGGCCGCCGGGTCGAACGCGTGCTCGATCGCGTTCTGAACCAGTTCGGTGATCACCATGATCAGGGCCGTCGCGCGGTCGGAGTCCAGCACACCCAGGTCACCGACCCGGTTGATCCGGATCGGCCGGTCCACCGACGCCACGTCGTTCATGATCGGCAAGATCCGGTCGATCACCTCGTCGAGGTTCACCTGTTCGTCGACCGACATCGACAGCGCGTCGTGCACCAGGGCGATCGACGAGACCCGCCGCACCGACTCGATCAGGGCTTCACGCCCTTCGGCGTTGACCGTCCGGCGGGCCTGCAGCCGCAGCAGCGCCGCCACCGTCTGCAGGTTGTTCTTCACCCGGTGGTGGATCTCGCGGATCGTGGCGTCCTTGGAGATCAGCGCCCGGTCGCGGCGCTTCACCTCGGTGACGTCGCGGATCAGCACCGCCGCCCCGGCGCCACCGCCGTTGACCACCAGCGGCAGCGTCCGCAGCAGCACCGTGGCGCCGCCGGCGTCGACCTCCATCCGCATGCTCTTCCCGCCGGCCAGCAGGTCGAGCACGTGCTCGGCCAGCTCCTGGGCCTCGAAGGGGTCGGAGATCAGCGGCCGCGTCACCTTGACCAGGTTGCGGCCCTCCAGCTCGCTCGTCAGGCCCATCCGGTGGTAGGCCGACACGGCATTGGGGCTGGCGTACGCGACGACGCCGTTGACGTCCAGCCGGATGAAACCGTCGCCCGCCCGGGGCGTGGAGCGGGACATGACGACATCCCCCACGTCGGGAAAGGTGCCGTCGGCGAGCATGTGGACGAGGTCGCTCGCACACTCCCGGTAGGCGGTCTCGAGTTGGCCGGACGTGCGGTCGGCCGCGCCCGCGGTTTGATGCCGGGTGAGCACGGCCACCACGCTGCCGCCGTACCGCACCGGCGAGGCCTCGACGTGTGGGCCGGGCAGCAGCGAATCCTCTTGGCCCGCATCGTAATTGCGCTGTGGCGCGCCGAACTCGAAAGCCCCGGCCACCAGCGCCAGCCGGTCGGCGGCGACGACACTGCCCACCGAGTCGGTGAGCAGCACCGTGGGCGCGGTGTTGGGCCGGCACTGCGCCACGCACACCAACATGCCGTCGTCGCGGCGAACCCACATCAGGTAGTCGGCGAACGACAGGTCCGCCAGCAGCTGCCACTCCCCCACCACCGCGTGCAGGTGGTCCACGGCGTTACCGGGCAGCACGGTGTGTTCGGCAAGCAGATCACCGAGCGTCGACATCACTCACTCCCCGGGCATCCCCGGCAACGGACGGGTCCAACTGTTTCGGGGGCTAGCTGATCACGGCAATCAGGTCGCCCGCCTGGATGACATCGCCCACCGAGACGCTCACCTTGCTGATGGTGCCGTCGACCTCGGCCAAGACGGGAATCTCCATCTTCATCGACTCCAGCAAGACCACGACGTCGCCTTTGCCGATCTGGTCACCCTCGCTCACCACGACTTCGAGCACGCTGGCCACGATCTCGGCGCGGACATCCTCGGCCATCTTCACCCCACTCGTTTCGGCCATTGCGAGGCCGGCTGCTGGTCATCAAGCTTCCGTCAGGCTCGGTGTATATCGAACCACAGGACCGCGCTTCCGGCCGCGGCGCACGGGCCGTTGTCGCCGCCGTCGACTTCCGTGAGAGACTGTGCGGCAGGCTCACGGGCGCCGGGCGCCCGGATCAAAGACCAATCAACGGAGGATTCGACCATGGCCAAACGAGGCCGTAAGAAGCGCGACCGCAAGCACAGCAAAGCCAACCACGGCAAGCGGCCCAACGCCTGAGGACCGTTACTGCCTCTCGCGGATGATGGTGGTCCGCCGGATCTCCAGCCGTAGCCGCTCGCGCAGGCCTTCCGGCGCCTTCTCCCCCCGGCATTTGGTGGCGATCAACGCCTTGATCCGTTCCTCGAGGCCGTAGTGCTTGAAGCAGCCCGGGCACGCTTCGAGGTGGCGGCGCAGCTGGTCCCGCGATTCGGGCGTGCATTCCCCGTCGAGCAGGAGCCAGACCTGCCGGATCACCTCGGCGCAGCCGACGGCGCCATGAGCGTCGTCGTTGGGGCACGTGTCGCTCGGGCTGGAAAACTCGCTCATGACGACACCTCCTCGTGCGCCTGGTGGCCGCGGTTGAAGCCCCGCTCCTTGGCCACGTCAGCCAGCAACCCACGCAGTTGACGGCGGCCGCGGTGCAGCCGTGACATTACCGTCCCGATGGGTGTGTCCATGATCTCGGCGATTTCCTTGTAGGGGAAGCCCTCGACATCGGCGTAGTAGACGGCCATCCGGAACTCTTCCGGCAGCGCCTGCAGCGCCTCCTTGATCTCGGTGTCGGGCAGCGCCTCGAGCGCCTCGACCTCGGCCGAGCGCAGCCCGGTGGACGAGTGCTCGGCGTTGGACGCCAGTTGCCAGTCGGTGATCTCCTCGGTCGGGTACTCGGCCGGCTGGCGCTGCCTCTTGCGGTAGCTGTTGATGTAGGTGTTGGTCAGGATGCGGTACAACCAGGCCTTGAGGTTGGTGCCCGCCCGGAAGGAACGAAACCCCGCGTACGCCTTCACCATCGTCTCTTGCAGCAGGTCTTCCGCGTCGGCCGGATTGCGCGTCATGCGCAGCGCGCCGCCGTAGAGCTGGTCCAGCAGGGGGATCGCGTCGCGCTCGAAACGCGCCATCAGCTCCGCGTCCGTCTCCTGCGGGGCGGGATCGGGAAGCTCGCGTGCTGTCGCGCCGTCTGTGTCGGCCATCTCGATAACCCCGGTCCCTTCTGCTGCGGTGTCGCCGGGCGGCACTGAAAGCGCCACCGGGCTTGCAGGAAAGCAAGCCAACTGCTCGGCACCACCCATTGGACGGTCCAACAGGCTCGTCGCCGCTGACACCAAACCGCTCCTCCCAATCTAGAGGCTGGCACCGACAGTGTCTGCCCGGGTGCGCCCCATAACATCAGAGACCGCTTGCTTCAACAGCGGCGGCCGACGTGCTCATTCCCACCGAATCCGGGGCCGCCCGTCCCCCGGTCCGGGCGCGCGCGGCCGGACGTTAATGTGACGCCATGTCCCTGAATGGCAAGACCATGTTCATCTCCGGCGCCAGCCGCGGTATCGGCCTGGCGATCGCCAAACGCGCCGCACAAGACGGTGCCAACGTCGCCCTGATCGCCAAGACCGCAGAACCGCACCCCAAGCTGCCGGGCACGGTCTACACCGCCGCCAAGGAGCTCGAGGAGGCGGGCGGGCAGGCCCTGCCGATCGTCGGGGACGTCCGCGATCCGGAATCCGTCGAATCCGCGGTGGCCAAGACCGTCGAGCAGTTCGGCGGCATCGACATCTGCGTCAACAACGCCTCGGCGATCAACCTGGGGTCCATCACCGAGGTGCCGATGAAGCGGTTCGACCTGATGAACGGGATCCAGGTGCGCGGCACCTACGCGGTGTCGCAGGCCTGCATCCCGCACCTGAAGGCCGCGCAGAACCCGCACATCCTGACGCTGTCCCCGCCGGTGCTGCTCGGCAAGGAGTGGCTCAAGCCGACCGCGTACATGATGGCCAAGTTCGGCATGACCCTGTGCGCGCTGGGGATCGCCGAGGAGATGCGCGAGGCGGGCATCGCGTCCAACACGCTGTGGCCCCGGACGCTGGTGGCCACCGCCGCGGTGCAGAACCTGCTCGGCGGCGACGAGGCGATGGGACGCGCCCGCAAGCCGGAGGTGTACTCCGACGCGGCCTACCTCATCCTCAACAAGCCCGCCCGCGAGTACACCGGCAACACCTTGTTGTGCGAGGACGTGCTGGTGGAGTCCGGCGTCACCGACCTGTCGGTGTACAACTGCGTGCCCGGCGGCGAGCTCGGCGTCGACTTTTGGGTCGACGGCGTGAACCCGCCGGGATACACCGGTCCCTAGCGGGGGCGCAGCGGTGGCCCGCGCCGCCACGCCGGCGCTGGCGGCGCTGACGAAAGCCGGTGTGCCGCACCAGGTTGTCAGGTTCGATCACGATCCGCGGGCACGCTCGTTCGGCGACGAGGCGGTGCACGCGCTGACAAAGGAGCGTGGCATCGCGCCCGAGCAGATCTACAAGACCCTGGTCATCGCGATCCCCGGCGGCCTGGCGGTCGCGATTCTGCCGGTGCCGGCCCGCCTTTCGCTGAAGGCGGCCGCCGCGGCGCTCGGGGCGGCCAGGGCGAGCATGGCCGAGCCCGCCGCCGCCGAGCGGGCCACCGGCTACGTGCTGGGCGCCGTGTCGCCATTCGGGCAGCGCAAGGCCCTGCCGACCGTTGTGGACGCGGGCGCGCAGGCCTGGGATCGGGTGTACTGCAGCGCCGGGCGCCGCGGCTGGGACGTCGGGGTGTCACCGCAGGACCTGATCCGGTTGACGAATGCGGTCACCGCAGAGATCCACGCCTAGGAGCGTTCGCCCGCCTCGCTCAGAAAGCCCTCGATGACGGGAGCGAGTTCGGTCGCGTTGTGCACGATGTCGATGTGACCGCCCGAATGCAGGTGGAGAATCGCATGGGGCAGCAACCTGTGCAGGATGTGGGCGTTGGCCACCGGAATGATCGGGTCATCGGTGCCCGACACGATCAGCGTCTCCTGTCGCACCGCGGGCAGCGCGAACAGGCTTGTCCAGACCGACCCGGCGAGCAGTTGGTGCAGGTAGCCCATCTTCGAACCGGCGTGCAGCTGCCGCACGAACAGCTTCGCCACGTCTTCACCGTGGGCGCGGACGGTGCCGCCGTAGAGGTCGCCGGCGATCGAAGCGGCGTAGTTGGGATCCGAGAACCGGCGCGGGGTGGCCATTTTCGCCAGCACGAAGGGGCTGGCCGGCACCATGAGGATGCCGGTGCCCGTCGCCACCAACACCATGCGCCGGCATCGGCGCGGGTTCTGGAACGCGAACTGCTGCGCCAGCGCGCCGCCCCAGGACAGCCCGAAGATGTCGACCACGCCGATGCCGAGTTTGGACAACACCCGACCCAACACCCAGGCCAGATAGGGAAACCCGTAGGGCAGGGGCGAGGTCGGCGACCCCCCGGTGCCCGGCACGTCGAACCTCACCACGGTCATCGGCAACTGCTCGACCAGCGGATCGAGCACCTCGAGGCTGGCGCCGATGCCGTTGCACAGCACCAGCGGGACCCCCGTTCCCCGACGGACGTTGACCCGGATTCGCTGCCCGCCGGCGCTGAGATAGCGCTCCTCGCCGATGGTGCTCGGCGTTACCACGCGCAGGCGCCTCTGCGGTGCGCGACCCTTGCTCACTTTTCCATCACATAGCCGCCGGGAGCCGGTCCCAGAGGTGGAAGACCCTCGCCGCCAAGGGCTTTCGGGGCATCGACCTCCGGGCCGCTGCGCTCGGCGAGCCACTCCACGTAGTCCGGCCACCAGGAGTCTGTGGACTGCTGTGACGACTCCAGCCACTGCTGCGGATCCTCGACGTCGACCGGACCGGTCCGGTAGGAAGCCTTGGGGTTGCCGGGCGGGTTGACCAGAGCCGCGATGTGGCCGCTGGTGGACAGCACGTACCGGTTGTCCTTGCTGCCGAGCAGCCGTGCGCTGCGGTAGGTGGCCTGCCAGGGCGAGATGTGGTCGGCCACACCGCCGACGACATAGGCGTCGGCGGTGACCTTCGACAGGTCCACCGGCGTCCCGAGCATCTCGACCCCGCCAGGGGTGACGAGCGCGTTCCGCACGGCCATCAGCACCATGTCGCGGTGTAGCGCCGCCGTCATCCGGGTGGTGTCGGCGTTCCAGAACAGCACGTCGAACGGCGCCGGCTTGCGACCCTGGACGTAGTTGTTCACCCAGTACCGCCACACCAGGTCGGTCGGCCGCAGCCAGGCGAACATCTCGGCCATGTCGCGTCCGTCCAGGTAGCCCTTTCGGGCCGAGACCCGGACCGCCGCCTGGGCCGCGCGGTCGCTCATCACCGCGGCAGCCAGGCCCGCCCGATTCTCGTCCAGCACGGTGACCGACAGGTTCAGGCCGGCCACCCGATCGCCGTAGCCGATCTCGGCCAGGTGGGCCGCGGTCATCGCGGCCAGGATGCCGCCCGAGCAGGTGGCCAGCAGGTGGGCGCGGTCGGTCCCGCTGATCGTCTCGACCGCGTCCATCGCCTCAATGATCGCCGCCCCGTAGGCGTCGAAGCCCCAATCCCGGTGCCGCTTCTGCGGATTGCGCCAGGAGATGACGAAGACCTGCTGCCCCTGCGCGACGAAGTACTCGATCATGCTGCGCCCGGGCGCGATGTCCATGATGTAGTACTTGTTGATCACCGGCGGCACCATGAGCAGCGGGACCTCACGCACCTTCGCGGTCTGCGGGGCGTACTGGATCAGTTCGAACATCGACGTCCGCAGCACGACCGCTCCCTTGGTGAGGGCCAAGGTCTCGCCCACGACGTAGGCGTCGGGTTCTACCATCGCGGGCACCCGCGGCTTCGAAAGCATGTCCCGTGCAAAGGCTTTGAGGCCCCGCAGCGCGCTCAGGCCGCCGGTGTCGATCGCCGCCTTCCAACCCAGCGGGCTGATCAGCGGGTTGTTGCTGGGGGCCAGGCCCTCGACCAGATTGTCGACGACGAAGCGCATCCGCTCCTGGTCCCGCCAGTCCAGCTGGGCGTCGGCGAGCAGCCCGTCGGCGGTCTCCGCGCCGGCGAGGTAGGCCTGCATGATCCGGTGCAGCACCGGGTTCTGCTCCCAGGCCGGGTCGGCGAATCGCTTGTCGGCCCGCGCCGGCGCCCGGTGCGAGTTGCCCGCGGCGACGGCACCGAGCTCGCGCGTGAGCGCACCGATCCGGCCGGCCACCGCGCCGGGCTGCTTGGCGAGGCTGACGGCGAAGCGGGTCCAGGTGTCGTCGGGCAGCATCCTGCTGACAAACGGCTTGGTGGCGCTCGTCAGCAGCAGGTCTAGCGGGACGGCGAGCTCGTCGGGCTTGGCGGTTTTGGTGATCATGGTTATCGCGTGCTTTCTGTTGCGGGAACGGTGATGTCGCGCTTCTGGACCTTGCCGGTGGGTCCCTTGGGCAGCGCGTCGACGAGCCACACCAAACGCGGGTACTTGTACGCGGCCACGCGCGCCTTGACGTGCTCGACCAGTTCGTCGGTCGTCACGGCGGTGCCGTCCTTGAGCGCGACGGCGGCGCCGACCTCCTCGCCGAGGAAGTCGTGCGGGACGCCGACGACGGCGGCTTCGGCCACCGCTGGGTGCTCGTAGAGCACTTCCTCGATCTCGCGCGGATAGACGTTGTATCCGCCGCGAATGATCATGTCTTTGGTCCGGTCGACGATGTAGAAGTAGCCGTCGGAGTCGACGCGTCCGACGTCGCCGGTGTTCAGCCAGCCGTCGGGCGTGATGGCGGCCCGTGTCGCGTCGGGCAGGTTCCAGTAGCCCTTCATCACGTTGTGGCCGCGGATCTGAATCTCTCCCGTCTGGCCCTGTGGCACCTCGGCGCCGCCCATGTCGACGACCCGCATCTCGACACCCTCTATCGGGGTGCCGATCGAGCCGGCCTTGCGCGGTCGATCGGGATGATTGAAGGCGGCGACGGCCGTACTCTCGGAGAGCCCGTAGCCCTCCAAAACCGCGCATTCGAAGGCCTTCTCGAAGTCCGTGAGGACCTGGACGGGCAGTGCCGCCCCGCCGGAGGCGCAGGTCCGCAAGCTCCGCATCGCGCCCGTCGATGCCTTGTCCGCCACGCCGAGCAACGCCGAATACATGGTCGGCACCCCCTCGAAGATCGTGACGGCGTCACGCTCGATCACTTGGAGGGCTTTGAGCGGGTCGAACCGAGGAATGAGTGTCAGCATGGCACCCGCGCGGACCGAAACGTTGAGCCCGCAGGTGAGACCGAAGACATGGAAGAGGGGCAAGCAGCCCATCACCACATCGTCCGGCCCCGCCTCGAGCAGGGTGCGGACGCCGACCTCGGCATTGCGCCCGAGATTGCCATGAGTAAGCATGGCGCCCTTGGGTTTTCCAGTGGTGCCCGAGGTGTACACGATGACCGCGACCTCATGGTCGCCGCGCTTGACCGCGGTCGTCTGCTTGGGCACGCCGGCGATCAGCTCCGTCAGGCCCGGGTCATCGACCAGCCAGCACTGCGCCCCGACGTGCGCGGCGCCAGCGGTGGCCTCCGCGGCGAAAGCCAGCGTTGCGAACAGTGCGGTGGCGCCGCTGTTCGACAGGTAGTAGGAGATCTCCCGTTCCTTCAGCAGCGGGTTCATCGGGACCGCGACGGCGCCGCGGTACATGATGCCGTAGAACGCGACCGCGAAGGCCGGTGTGTTGGGCAGCATCACACCGACCCGATCGCCGGGCCGGATCCCCGCCCGTTCCAGCAGCGTCGCCACCCGAGACGCGGCGGCGTGGAGTTCGGCGAAGGTGAATGTCAGGTCGTCGCAACGCAGCGCGATGCGCTCAGGGTGCCGTTCTCTCGACGAGATCAGGTTGTCGCTCAACGCGGTCATGGACGCTCCGGATTTGTTGTAGTGCCTGTCTAAAGCGTGATTGCACGCAGCTAGCGCCACAATGTCCGCGCTGACAACGACCAGGCCCGTTTGGTGTTACCGCCCACATTCGCCCGGGCACTGGCCTAGGGTTTTCGCGTATGGGCGTCGCATCGCAGCCCTGCGCCGCGCCAAGCGGCGACGCAGTCGACCCGCAGGTGGTCCGACTGGGCAGGCTCATGCTGGCCAGAGCCCCCGAATTGGGCAGGGCGATGGCAGAGGTGCTGTGTCGCGAGATCGACGCGTACCGCGACGGCGGCCTCGTGACGACGGACCAGGTCGCCGAAAGTTGTGCAGCCAACGTCACTTTCATCTTCCACGCGCTCGCCGGCGACACAGATGTCGACGTTGCTCCGGCGGAGCGAACCGGAGCCGAGCGCGCGCTCGCGGGGGTGCCCCTACCGGCGGTCATGACCGCGTACCGGATCGGTTTCCGGTTCATGTGGGAGCAGACGCTCGCCACCGCCAGGGCCGAGCGCATACCCACCGATTCGATCCTGGACGCGACCTCGCGGGTCTTCTTCGCGCAGGAGACGTTCACCGACGCGATGAGCGGTGCGTACCGCCAGCAGCTGACCGCGCAGATGTTTCAGCGCGAGGAAGAGCGGTCCGCCTTGGTCGAGGCGCTGTTGTCGGGGCGGATGACCGGCGGCCACAGCCTCTGGGAGGCGGCGGAGTTGCTGCGGCTACCGACCGCGGGCCCCTACGTCGTCGTGGCCGCGGAGCTGCCGGCGATCGGAAGGGTCGGCCTGCCGGCGATCGAGAACAAGCTGTGGGCCCGGGACATCCGCTCGGCGTGGCGGCTGCTGCCCGACCTGCACGCCGGAATCGTCCACGTCCGCAATCCGGCGCCGTCCGGCACGCTCGGCACCCTGGTCGACGTGCTCGGGCACGCCGCGACGGCGCGGGTCGGCATCAGTCCCCCCTTCCATGAGTTGGCCGAGACCACCGGCGCGCTGCGGTTCGCGCGAATCGCACTGACCCAGAGGCGTTCGGGGAACTCACTCGTCACCGTCTTCGACGGGACGCCACTGGCGGTCGCGGCGGTCAGCGCGCCTGAGGTGATGGGCAAGATCAAATCGGCACTGCTGCGGCGGGTCGACGAATTGCCCGCCGAGGAGCGCACCGTGTTGCTGCAGACGTTCGGCGCCTGGCTGCAGGCGGGCGGCTCCGCCAACGAGACCGCGGCCCGAATCTACTGTCATCCCAACACGGTTCGGCACCGGCTGCGCCGCATCGAGGAGTTGACCGGCCGCTCGCTCTCGCGGCCGACAGAACTCGCGGAGCTATGCCTGGCGTTCGAGATCGACCGACAACTGCCTGAGTGAGCGGCGGACCGTCACGCCCGCAGCCGGTGGCGGATCTGGAGCGCGGTGACGACGTCGACGATGCCGATGGCGATCAGCCAGCACCCAGCGACCAGGGTCAGCACCGCGATCGAATCCTGCGGATAGATGATCAGCACTCCGCCGCCGACGATGATGATCAGGCCCGAAACGACCTGCCACCCGCGGCCGGGCAGGTGGTCGAAGGTAAGCGCCGCGGCGAGCAGGCTCATCCCGCGGAATACCCAGCTGATGCCGATCCAGAGGGCCAGCAGCCAGGCCGCCTCGAACCGGTCCCGGAAGCAGAAGAACCCCAGCACCAACGACACGACGCCGGTCAGGAACGCCAGCACCCGCATCGCCGCACCGGTGTGCGCGCCGAAAGCGGCGAACACGTAACCGATTCCGGAAACCACGAGATAGATGCCGAACAGCACACCGGCCACAAACAGCGTCTTGCCGGGCCAGGCCAGGACGATGACACCCAGCGCCACGGCCAGGATGCCGATAAAGAGGACCAGTTGCCATGCGCTGCGGGCAAGTTGCTGCAGTGGTCCCTCGAAAACAGTGTCTTCGGTGGTTGTCATGCCAATATGATTCGCCATTTCAGCGGCAAAGGAAATATCCCTCTTGACAACCGCAAGGCAACAGTTGCATTCCAGCGCATGACGATGGTTGCGCAGCGCTGGACGTTGATTGACCGCCTAACAAACGAAACCGCAAAAATCGCTTGTGATCAGCAAACACCACATACCGTTGACGACATGAAACGATCGACCAACAGACTCTTCGCCGCCGGTGTGCTGGCCTTTTCCGGGTTGATGACCGCCGGTGTGGGCAGCGCCAACGCCGACACGATTCAGACCGAGGGCAACTACCCGACCCGTCAGGCCTGCCAGGACGCCGGGCCGGGCGTGAAGGCCTCGACACCGGGCAACTGGAACAACTTCTGGTGCATTCCGGACCGCAACGTCAACGGCAACTGGAAGCTGGTCCTCAGCAACTAGAGCAGCCTAAAGAAGGCGGGCCTGCTCGGGTTCCGGGCCGGCCGGCTCGAGTAGCTCGGGCCCATTGTTGCGCACGTTGTTGACCAGCGTGGAGATCTCCCGCATGCGAACGCCGCGTACGTCGGGCGGACGGCTGAGCAGCTTTTCGTCGATCGGGGCGTCGGGGTCCAGCCAGCGATCCCACTCCCGCTCGGGCACCACCAGCGGCATCCGGTCGTGGATCTCGGCCAGCTCGCCGGGCGCGTCGGTGGTGATGATGGTGCAACTCAGCAGCGGCGACGCGTCCTTGGCAGGCTTCCACACCGACCACAGCCCGGCCATGAACAGCGGCTCGCCGTCCTCGCGGTACATGAAGAACGGCGTCTTGCGGGACTTCTTGCCCGCGACCGCGTCGTTGACGCGCCATTCGTAGTAGCCGTCCATCGGGATCAGGCACCGTTTCGACTTGGCGCTCGACCGGAACGCGGGCGAGGTGGTGACCTTGTCCGCGCGCGCGTTGATCAGCATGGGCCCCTTGGTCTCGGGCGCCCCCTCGGCGGTGGCCTTCGCCCACGGGGGCACCAGGCCCCAGCGCATCAGCCGCACCCGGCGGGTGGGCTCGTCGTCGGGGTCGGTGTGCCGGCTGACGACGGTCGCGATGGTCGAGGTGGGGGCCACGTTGTAGTTGGGCGCCCCGGCGCCCTCGGAGGTGCCGGTGGCCTCGTCGATCGCCTTGATCTTCTGGGCCAGCAGCGCCGGATCGGTGGTGACCGCGAACCGTCCACACATACCTTCCATGGTGGCAGAAGTCGGTGACACGCCATGATGGACGCGTGAGTATGTGGACGGCCCCCAGCGCGCCGAAACCGGTGCACGCGACCGTGACCGTTCCGGGCTCGAAGTCGCAGACCAACCGCGCGCTGGTGCTGGCCGCCCTGGCCGCCGCGCAGGGAAACGGCACCCCGACCATCAGCGGGGCGCTGCGCAGCCGCGACACCGACCTGATGATCGGCGCCCTGCTCGCCCTGGGCCTGCGCGTCGACGGCAGCGGGTCCGAGCTGACAGTCAGTGGCCGCATCGCGCCGGGACCCGGCGCGCGGGTGGACTGCGGCCTGGCCGGCACGGTCCTGCGCTTCGTCCCGCCGCTGGCCGCGCTGGCCGAGGCGGTGGTGGAGTTCGACGGCGACGAGCAAGCCCGGGTGCGGCCCATCGCGCCGCTGCTCGACGCCCTGCGCGGTCTGGGCGTGCCGATCGAGGGTGCGGGCCTGCCCTTCCGGGTGCACGGCAGCGGAGCGGTCGCCGGGGGCACCGTGGCCATCGACGCCTCGGCGTCGTCACAGTTCGTGTCGGGGCTGCTGTTGTGCGCGCCGTCGTTCGCCGAGGGCCTGACCGTGCAGCACACCGGCGCGACACTGCCGTCGGCGCCGCACATCGCGATGACCGTGCAGATGCTGCGGCAGGCCGGGGTCGACGTCGACGATTCCGTGCCCAACCGCTGGCGGGTGCGCCCCGGCCCGGTGGCGGCCCGGCACTGGGAGGTCGAGCCCGACCTGACGAACGCCGTGCCGTTCCTGGCGGCGGCCGTGGTCACCGGCGGAACGGTGCGTATCAACGGCTGGCCCGCGGCCAGCGTGCAACCCGCCGACCACATCCTGACCGTGCTGGCTAAGCTGAATGCCGTTGTCTCGCAGGATGACTCGTTTCTCGAGGTGCAGGGTTGCGCCGACAACGACGGCTACCCCGGTTTCGATGTCGACCTGCGCGCCGTCGGCGAACTGACCCCGGCGGTGGCGGCGCTGGCCGCGCTGGCAAAGCCGGGATCGGTGTCGCGCCTCACCGGCATCGGCCACCTGCGGGGCCACGAGACCGACCGGCTCGCCGCGCTCAGCGCCGAGATCAACCGCCTGGGCGGTGACTGCACCGAAACACCCGACGGCCTGGTGATCACCGCGACGCCGCTGCGGCCCGGCCCCTGGCGGGCCTACGCCGACCACCGGATGGCGATGGCGGGCGCGATCGTCGGGCTACGGGTGGCCGGGGTCCAGGTGGACGACATAGGCTCCACCTCCAAGACGCTGCCCGAGTTTCCGCAGCTGTGGGCGCGAATGTTGGGGTCCGATATTTGAAGCCCGGCGATTACGACGAGTCCGACGTCAAGGTCCGCTCCGGCAGGGGCTCGCGACCGCGCACCAAGACTCGTCCCGGGCACGCCAACGCCGAGGCCGCGATGGTGGTCAGCGTCGACCGCGGACGTTGGGGGTGCGTCCTCGGCGGGGACCCCGCTCGGCGGGTCACGGCGATGCGGGCCCGGGAACTGGGCCGGACCCCGATCGTGGTCGGTGACGATGTCGACGTCGTCGGCGATGTGTCCGGTCGCACCGACACCCTGGCCCGCATCGTGCGGCGCGGGGAACGGCGAACGGTGCTGCGGCGCACGGCCGATGACACCGATCCCACCGAACGCGTGGTGGTCGCCAATGCCGACCAGTTGCTGATCGTGGTCGCGCTGGCCGACCCGCCGCCGCGCACCGGGCTGGTCGACCGGGCGCTGATCGCCGCCTACGCCGGCGGGCTGACGCCGATCCTGTGCCTGACCAAGACCGACCTCGCCCCCCCGGAGCCGTTCGCCGGGCAGTTCGTGGACCTGGACCTGACGGTGGTCGCCGCGGGCCGCGACGATACGCTGCTCGCGGTCGCCGACCTGCTCGCCGGCAAGATCACCGTGCTGCTCGGGCATTCCGGCGTGGGCAAGTCCACGTTGGTGAATCGCCTTGTGCCCGAGGCGGAACGGGCCGTCGGCGAGGTCACCGACATCGGCCGGGGCAGGCACACCTCCACCCAATCGGTCGCGCTACCGCTGGCCACGTCGGGTTGGGTGATCGACACCCCGGGCATCCGCTCGTTCGGGCTGGCGCACATCGCGCCAAACGACGTGCTGATGGCCTTCTCGGATCTCGCCGAGGCGATCGAGGACTGTCCCCGCGGCTGCGGACACATGGGGCCTCCGGCCGACCCGGAGTGCGCGCTCGACGCGCTGTCCGGCCCCGCCGCCCGCCGGGTGGCCGCCGCGCGCCGGCTGCTGGCCGCGCTCAACCAGACTTAGCCAGCCGCATGCCAAGCTCGTCGGGCGGCACCTTATGGCCTTCCGCGCAACGGATTTCGACGCTCGCCTCGGCGCCACACCCGAGATGAGTGAGCCGCAGGCGGTTGCGTCCCGGCAGGTGGCGTCGGCCCCACTCGAACATCGCCCACACCACCGGCATGAAGTCCGTGCCGGCCGGGGTGAGCACGTATTCCTCGCGGCGGCGCTGGCCGGGCTCGTGATACGGCTGGCGCTTCAGCAGCCCCAGCTCGACCAGTTCGGACAGCCGCGCCGACGTGGCGGCCTTGGTGATGCCCACCCGGCGGGCGAAGTCGTCGAAACGCGTGGTGCCGTAATAGGCCTCGCGCATGATCAGCATCGCGGACTTGGTGCCCACCACCGCCATCGTCTTCTCGATCGCGCATTCGCCCACGGCGGACCAGGCATCGCGATCGGCCAGCGGCCCCTGCAGCAGTGTCATAGATCACCTCCCGATCTGGGTTGCGTTTAGTGTACCTAGATGTTTATCTGGGTACAGCGGTCTATACCTAGGCTGCAGGACTCGAGGAGGAGCCATGACCCGCGACGCCGTCATCGTCGGAGCCGTCCGCACGCCCATCGGCAAGGGCAAACCCACCGGCGCCTTGCACGACGTGCTGCCGGCCGACCTGCTTGCCCACAGCCTGCGGGAAGTGGTGGCGCGCACCGGTGTGGACCCGGTCCAGATCGACGACGTCATCGCCGGCGCGGTCGCGCAGGTCGGCGACCAGGCGGTCAACATCGCCCGCAACGCGCTGCTGGGCGCCGGATTCCCGGAGACGGTCCCCGGGGTCACGATCGACCGGCAGTGCGGCAGCAGCCAGCAGGCCATCAGCTTCGCCGCGCAGGGCGTGATTTCCGGCGCCTACGACCTGGTCGTCGCCGCCGGCGTGGAGTCGATGGGCCGCGTCCCCATGGGCACCTCGGTGCTGCCGGGCAGCAACCCGTTCGGTGACGACATGACGCGGCGCTACCCCGACGGCCTGGTGCCCCAGGGCATCAGCGCCGAACTGATCGCGGCGAAGTGGGGCTTCTCGCGCACCCAGCTCGACGAGTTCTCCGCGGGCAGCCACGACAAGGCCGCGCGCGCCACCAAGGACGGCCTGTTCGACAACGAGCTGATTCCGATCGCCGGCCTTGCCGCCGACGAATTCATCCGGCCCGGCACGACGGTCGAGACGCTGGCCGGGCTGCGGCCCGCGTTCTACAGCGAGGCGATGGCGGCCCGCTTCCCGCAGATCAAGTGGGAGATCACCGCCGGCAACTCCTCGCCGCTCTCGGACGGCAGCGCCGCGGTCTTGATCACCACCAGCGAGGTCGCCGAGAAGCTCGGCCTGCGCCCGCTGGCCCGCATCCACACCACCACCGTAGTGGGCTCGGACCCGCTGTACATGCTGACCGGGGTCATCCCGGCCACCGAAAAGGTGCTGCGGCGGGCCGGTTTGACGCTGGACGACATCGACGTGTTCGAGGTGAACGAGGCCTTCGCGCCCGTCGTGCTCGCCTGGGCGCACGACACCGGCGCCGACCTGGCCAAGACCAACGTCAACGGCGGCGCCATCGCGATCGGCCACCCGCTGGGTGCCAGCGGCGCGCGCATCATGACCACGCTGGTCAACGCGCTCGAGCAGCGCGGCGGCCGCTACGGCCTGCAGACGATGTGCGAGGGCGGCGGCATGGCCAACGCGACGATCATCGAGCGGCTGGGCTGACGGCGATGTCGTCGCCCAGCATCTCGAGCGTCTTTGTCATCGGCGGCACCGGCGCTCAGGGCATGCCCATCATCCGTGCCCTGGTCGCCGACAAGAGGTACTCCGTTCGATTCCTCAGCCGCGACCCCGACTCCCGCCGAGCGAAGGAGCTGCTCGGGCTCGACAACGTGTCCGTATTGGAAGGCTCATTCGCCGACGAAGCGAATCTGCGGCAGGGTTTCCGCGGTTGTGATGCGGCATTCGTCAACATCGACGGATTCAACACCGGTGAGAAGACCGAGATGTATTGGGCGATCCGCAGTTACGAGATAGCCATCGAAGAGGGAGTGAAATTCTTCGTCTATGGAAACCTCGATTACGGGCTCAAGAAGTCGGGATACGACTCCCGCTTCCGTACCGGCCACTATGACGGCAAGGGCCGGGTGGGCGAATGGATCCTCTTCCAGAATCGGGTGAATGGTGACCGGATGGGGGCGGCGGTCTTCACGACGGGTCCCTACATCGAGATGGTGATCTCGCCCGGGACGCCGATGACGCCTACCGTCGAGGACGGTGTCTTGACGTGGCGGGTCCCGCTTGGCGAGGGCGCGGTGCCCCATGTGGCTCTCGAAGATTGCGGATATTATGTCCGTTGGCTTTTCGACCATCCCGAGCGCGCGAAGGGCCTCGATCTCGAAGTCGCTGTGGACCACATCACCTATGCGGACCTTGCTGCGGCGTTCGAGAAGGTCACCGGACACCCGGCGCGGTACATCGACACCGATCTAGACGAGTATTGGCAGAACGGCCCCCTCAGCAGGAGGGCGGATGCGCCTGCCGGGTACAACGCGGACCCGAGCGACAAGAGCACCATGACCGTCCGGGACAACTTCACGGGATTTTGGAATCTGTGGAAATACGGAGTCGTCAAACGCGATTACGACCTACTCGATCAAATCCACCCGAACCGGATCCGGAGTGCCGAGGAATGGTTCCGCAGAGAAGACCAACTCGGAAGGGCGCTGGGGAAAGGCGGCCTGTGGGACCGGGTGCAACCGGAGAACCGGAGCCCGATCCTCAAGATTGGTGAGGATCGAAGGCTGGGGAAATTATGACCGAGACTGTTTTCGAGGGCGTGCGGGTGCGCTACGACAGCACCAAGGGCTACGACGAGCTGCTCGCCGCGCTGCTGGCCGACATCGGCGAGCGGCCGGTGCCCGTCAACGACATCGCGACGAGCACCGGCGACTGGGACTCCTATCGGGAGCGCATCGAACCCCACGCGGGCCCAAGCGGATTCATGCTGTTCGGCGTCTTCGACCACGGCGCGTGGATCACCAAGGCCGGCATCGATCGCAGGGTGGTCCGCGTCATCCTCGGCAACCCGCTGATCGCGATCACGATGCTGCGCCACGACCTGACCGCCGGCCTGTTCGCCCCGGTCGAGCTGCTGATCACCGACGAGCCGGCCGGCAGCAGCCTGACCTACGTCAAGCCGTCGTCGCTGATGGTCGTCGAACCCAATCCTGAATTGCTCGGCGCCGCACAAGAACTCGACGCCAAACTGGCGGCGCTGGCCGAAAAGGTGACCGGCGGTTGGTAACCCGCCAACGCCGCCCGACCTGTCCCTGCGTTGTGAGCATTCAGGATTTCGGCGGTTCCCCGCGGCCCAGCAGTAGGTGCTCGGCGTTGCGGTGGGCCAGTTTGGACTTATCCTCGGCGCTCAGCGGTGCGGAGTCGATGAAGGCGCGAGCGTCGCGGTAGCCGGCGGCCGCCCCGAGGAGGTCCGGACGTCGTTGTCCGAGCGCGCTGCTGTACGGGTCATCCTGGGCGAACATGAGGCGATCCGGCCCCAACACGTCGAGGGTTTGTCGCAGCATGCGGTGGCTGAACACGCCACCGGCCGTGACGTACACATTGTCGGTGATGTAGTCGAGGACGTGTCGGTCCAGGCCGTTGTCGGTATTGCTGAGCGCATCGGCGCGATCGGCGAAGGAGACGATCATCTCGCCCCAGTGGCCGAGGATGATCTGCAGGTCGGGGTGGCGGTCGAAGGTTCCCGCGAGGATGAGCCGCAACGCGGCAAGCCCGGCCTCGGCGTGCCAGCCCCACCCGCCGGTGGAGAGCATGAGGTTTGTCCCGAAGCCGAAGCCGCCGTAACAGGCTTCGCGTACGGCGGCGGGCGGTATCCCGGGATGGATGTAGATCGGTACCCCGAGCTCGGCGGCGGCCTCGAAGATCGGCCGGAAACTGCTGTGGTCGAGCAGGGTTGGCCCGGTGCGGGGAAACACCATCGCACCCACGAAGCCCAGTTCGAGGATGCAGCGGCGCAGTTCGTCGGCGGCGGCATCGGGATCCGGGGTGGGCAGGGTGGCGAACGCCGCGAAGCGGTCTGGCCGGCGCCGGACCGCGTCGGCGAGCACGTCGTTGGCGTCGCGGGCCAGGGACACGGCCAACTTCGCGGGCAGCGGTTGCGTGCCGGGAGTGGTGATTGACAGCACCTGGACATCAACGCCCGCGGCGTCCATGCGGTCCAGCCGTTCGTCGCCGAGGTCGAGCAGCCGATGACTGACGATGTCGGGACTACTGAGCCAGGTGACGGTGTCATCCCCGCCGAATTCGACCAGGGCCTCCCGAAGCTCGGCGGTCCAGGCGTGTTCCTCGACGGCGATCACCCGCGACACCTGAAAGTCGTTGTCGGGGAATGCTTGTGGCGCTTCCGCCGACGGTACCGGCGACATCACGGACCGCACCTCCTCAGCTGCAGGGTTTCGGGGCGGGCGCCCATGGGCCACGGGGCCGCATACCAATATAACCGGACTTCAGTCCGGTTATATTTCCCAGCCCAGCCCCAAGTTGCTCAGCGGGGCGGCGGCTCCGGCATCAGCGGCGCGTTTCAATCTTCAGGTCGCCAGCTGTCACGGTACGGATGTGATCGCTGGCGAGTACGTCGTGCGGGAACCCGAGTTCGATCCCGCTGGCCTGGTCGAGGCGGCCAAGGTGGTCGGTCGTGAAGTCGACTTCGAGGGCGCCCAGATTGTCATCGAGCTGAGCGGCGGTGCGGGCACCGACGATCGGTGCCGTCACGCCCGGGTTCTGCAGGGTCCAGGCGAGTCCGACCTGGGCCGGTGTGCGGTCGAGCTCGGTCGCGACCTCCTTCACGACATCGGCAATGGCAAGGTTGCGCTCGGTGAGTGCGCCCAGGGCGAAGTTGAAGCTTTTGCGGGTGCCGTCGCCAGAAGCGCCGTTCGGCCCGGTCAGGTCGCCGTGGTTGTACTTGCCGCTGAGCACGCCGCCGGCCAGCGGCGAATACGGGATCACACCCAAACCCATCTCGCGTGCCATCGGGATCAGGTCCCGCTCCCCGGTGCGCTCGATCAGGTTGTATTCGATCTGCAGCGCGACCAGCGGTGACCAGCCACGCAGGTCGGCGATCGCCTGCATGCGGGACACCTGCCAGGCCGGGGCGTTGGAGATCGCCACATACAAGACCTTGCCCTGCCGGACCAGATCGTCCAGGCCGCGCAGGATCTCCTCGACCGGCGTCCTGAAGTCCCACACGTGCAGGTAAAGCAGATCGATGTAGTCCGTATTCAGCTGCCGCAGGCTGGTTTCCACCGATGCGAACATGCTTTTGCGGTGAGCGCCCCCGGAATTCGCGTCGGCGGGGCGGCGGAGCGTGGTGTATTTCGTTGCCAACACCAAGCTTTCGCGGTTCTCGCGGGTGAACTCACCCAGCAGACGTTCGGAGCTGCCGTCGGTATAGGTGTTGGCGGTGTCGATGAAGTTGCCGCCGCGCCCGACGTACAGGTCGAAGAGCTTGCGTGCCTCTTCTCGGTCGGCGCCCCAACCCCATTCGGTGCCGAAGGTCGCCGTCCCCAGCGCCAGCGGTGAGATCCGCAGCCCGGAGCGGCCCAGCAGCCGATAGGTGTCAAGGTTGAGCGTCATTCACGTCCTCCTGCGCTTGTTTGCGTCGTCGACAACAAGCCTGCGGCCGGGGCGCACGATGGGTAAGGGAGAGAACTTCCTGGGAACACCAGTCCCACCTTGGCTGTTGCACGCCCATGTGATGACCCAGACGGTGGATAGGACACAGGAGCTGGCCGCGTTCCTGCGGAGTCGACGCGAACGCCTGGACCCGCATGATTTCGACCTGCCGTCGCGCCGGCAATCGCGGCGCACGTCGGGATTGCGGCGCGAAGAGGTCGCCGAACTGGCCGGGGTCAGTGTCGACTACATCGTGCGGCTGGAACAGGCCCGCGGGCTGCGGCCCTCAGCGGATGTCGTGGAGGCGCTGGCCCGGGCGCTGCGCCTAGCTCCAGACGAACGCGCCTACCTTTTCGACCTGACCCAGCAGCGCCCACGCAAGGCCGACAGCCCGGCGACCGCTGCGGCGCCGCCACTGGCAGAGCTGGTCAGCGACCTGTCGCCAATGCCGGCCATGCTGATGAACCACCGCTTCGACATCCTGACCTGGAACGGCGAAATGGCGAAGCTGATCACGGATTTCGATGCCCTACCGCCGCCGCAGCGCAATTCGATGTGGCTATGCCTGATGCATCCGGAAATACGCGAGCTATATGTCGACCGTCGACGCGTCGTGCGGGAGGGGGTCGCCCACCTCCGCGCCGCGTGGGCCGCCCACCCGGACGATCGGACGCTGACCGATCTCATCGCCGAATTCATCTCCGGTGACGACGAATTCGCCCGCTTGTGGGCCGAGCGAGACGTGAAGGTGAACGGCCGCGGAGAAAAGGTGATGCGACACCCCGAAGTCGGCGTGATCGCAGTGCACTTCGAAGTGCTCATGCCGCTTGAAGATACGGACCAGCGGTTGATGATCTGCCGCGCCGCGAACGCCGAGAGCAAGTCGGCGCTAGAGCAGCTCGTGAACTAAAGCCAGCCGGTGCGGGCGGCGGCGACCGGCTCGGCCGGCGACGGGGCCAACTCCCCGTCGCGCACGCCGTCGAGCATCCGCTTGACCGCGGCGACGATCTCCGGGGCCGCGGCGGCGAGCCCGGCCTTGTCGGCCTCGCTGACCTGGTCGGGGTCGACGCCCGCCCGGGCCAACACGGCGGCCGGGTCGGCCAGCTGCCCGGCCAGCCAGCCCACCGGGTCGGCCGACAGCTCGGGGACGAAATGCCGGCGGCCGGGCTCCCACCCGTCGAACCGGGGGTGGTGATGGGCCCGGTCCAGCGTCCCGGGCGGGCTCTCGGTGGAGCCGAACAGGTCCACCCGCCACACCGGCCGGTTGAAGCCGATCGGGACGCCGGCATAGATCGATCCCTGCGGCTCGTCCCGGTCGACGAGGCGCAGTTCCAATCTGACTCCCCGCTCCGGGGTCTCCTGGCCTTCGAGCGGGCGCGGGTCGACGAAGAACATGTCCCCGACGACCACACCCATGGTTTCGAATCCAAACGCTGCGAGCATGTTTCCGAGCGTAGTCCCCGGCCGCGGCGTTAGGCGCCGACCTTCTTGGCCGCGCGCTCGGGCAGGACCACCTCGTAGTCCGCGAGCACTGCGGTGCGGGTGCGGCGCTGGTATTCGTGCACCAGGCCGGGCCAGTTGGTGGTGACGCGGCCGGAGGCGGTGCGGTACCAGGAGTCGCAGGTGGTCCACACGCCGGCGTCCAGGCGGGACTGGACCTCGGCGTCGTAGGCCTGCTCCACGGCGCGCCGGACCTCGAACGCGCGGGCCACACCTCCGCGGGCAAGCTCCTCGGTGAGCTGGCGGATGTAGCGGGCCTGCTGCTCCATCATCAGGATGATCGAGCTGCTGCCGAGGTTGGTGTTCGGCCCGTAGATCAGGAACATGTTCGGGAAGCCCGGCACGGCCATGCCCAGATGGGCGCGGGCCCCGTCGGACCACTCGGCGTGCAGGTCCCGCCCGTCGCGGCCGGTGATCGTCATCGGGGCCAGGAATTCGGTGGCCTTGAACCCGGTGCTGTAGATGACGACGTCCACCTCATGCAGCCGGCCGTCGGCGGTCCGCACCCCGGTGGGCGTCACCTCGGTGATCGCCTCGGTCTCGACGTCGACGTTGGGGCTGGCCAGCGCCGGATACCAGTCGTTGCTGAACAGGAGGCGCTTGCAGCCGACCGGGTAGTCGGGCGTGAGCTTGGCCCGCAGCACCGGATCCTTGACGTGGTGCTTGAGGTTCGCCGATGCGACCACGCCGATCAACCAGGCGAGCGGGGCGACCTTGGTCAGCGCGAGGCCGAAGAACTCCGAGATCTCCCAGATCAGCCCGCGCATGGCGGCGGCGAACCCGGGCACGTTCCGGAACGCGGCGTGGTGGGCGTCGGTGTAGGCGCGGTCGGGCTTGGGGATGATGTACGGCGCGGAGCGCTGGAAGACGGTGACACGCGCGGCGGTTTCGCGGATACGCGGGACGAACTGGATCGCGGACGCACCGGTGCCGAGCACGGCGACGCGCTTGCCGGCCAGGTCGACGTCGTGGCGCCATTGCGCCGAATGGAACGAGGGGCCCGCGAAGGTGTCCAGCCCCGGAATGTTCGGCAACGCCGGCCGCGACAGCTGGCCGACGGCGGGCACCAGCACGTCGGCCTCGAACACTTCACCGGACGCGGTCTCCACCCGCCACGTGGCGGTGCCGTCGTCGTAGCGGGCCGCGGTGACCTCGATCCCGGTGCGCACCAGGTCGCGCAGGCCGAACCGGTCGGCGGCGGCGTGGATGTAGCCGAGGATGTCGGGCTGCTCGGCGTACCGGCGTCCCCAGTCGGTCTTGCGGGCAAAGGAGTAGGAGTACAGGTTCGACGGCACGTCGCAGGCCGCGCCGGGGTAGGTGTTCTCCCGCCAGACGCCGCCGATGTCGTCGGCCTTCTCCAGCACCGTCACATCGGCCAGGCCGTCGCGGGAGAGCTCGTAGGCGGCGGCGAGGCCACCGAAGCCGGCGCCGATCACCAGCACGCGAGGCTTGCGGATGGTCGAAGTCATGAAGCACAGGTTAGGGGTGGGCGGCAGGTCGCCGGCAGCCGATTGCGGTCGGCAAATCCATGATTCCGGCCACGATTCAGCCGGCGGCCAGGCGGGCCCGCGGCGCGACCGAACGCTGATAACGCGCCGGGGTTGTGCCCGTCCACCGTTTGAACGCGGCGATGAAACTCGTCGCCTCGGCGTAGCCCAGCCGCAGCGCGACGTCCTCCACCGACAACGCGCCCGTCGCCAGCAGTTCCTCGGCGAGGACCCGGTGCACCTCATCGGCCAGATCCCGGAACGTGGTGTTCTCCTCGGCCAGCCGCCGGCGCAGCGTCCGCTCGCTCATCGCCAACTGCCGCGCGACGGCTCCGATGGTGTGGGGTTCGCCGTCGATCGACGCCAGTCGCTCACGCACCCGCCGGGCGACGCCGGTCCGCTGCCTGCGGCGCTCCAGCAGGGCGCGGCACTGCTGCTCGCACACGGCGACGCTGCTCGCGCTGGCGCGCGGGAGCGGCTCGTCCAGCAGCGCGGCCGGCCAACGTGCCACATTGGCCGGCGCATCGTAACTCGGCGCCACGCCGAATGCCTTGCACGCCAACGCATCACCCGACGACGGCGCGGGGCCCGCGAACTCGATCGAGGTGAACGGGACGGGGCGGCCCAGCATTTCCGCCATGACCCGGGCGATCGCGACCAGGTCGCGCCGCACCAGGAACTCCGCGACCGGACCGGTCAGGCCGGGCAGGTCGAGCCGCATCGCGGCCACCGGCCCGTCCACCGTGACCGTCGGTAGGCCGAAGCCGTAGCTGAGCTCGTAAAACCGGGCCGCGAACCGGACGGCATCACCCAGCGTCGAACTGGTGAGGCAGGCGAAGCCGAAGATGCCCAGCGACCCGACGTGATAGCTGTCGCCCACCCGCACCCCCAGGTCGGCAGCGTCACCCAGCAGGTTCACCAGGTTGGTCGCGACCGTCAGCTCTTGGCGCCCGACGATCATCCGCTCGTGGTCGCGCAGGTCGGCCTCCGACAGGCCGGTCCCTTCGAGGACGTCCGCTACGGCAAGCCCGTTGCGGGAACCGAACTCGGCCATCAACGCGACGCTGGTCGTGCTCCGCGGGAAGTCCCAGTGGGAAACCTGGGACCCGACGAAGACCTGCACGTATCCCAGTATGGCGAACGGCGGTGCGCCGAACGTGCACTCACTGCGAGAATCGGCCCGAAATCTCGCCCTCAGTACACGTTCGGCGAAAAGGGTTAGGCCGCCAGGCCGTCGGCACCGCCGTTGGCCCGCCGCGCATCCCGCTGCGCGCGCTTGGCGCGCCGCCACCCACGCACGGTCTCGATGGCGGTCTTCAGCCCGCGGCGCCGGCCGGTCTCCGGGTCGGTGCCCGCGAAGCCGGGCTCCAGCTCGGCGAACATGCGCTCGCTGCGGGTCTCCGGCGCGTCGTCGGCGCTGTCACGCAGGTAGGAGTTCGGCAGCGACAGCTTGGCCAGCGTGCGCCACGTCTTGGCGTACTGCACCAGGAAGGAGCCCGTGGTGTAGGGCAGGTCGTACTTGTCGCACACCTCACGCACCCGCACCGCTATCTCCTCGTACCGGTTGCTGGGCAGATCCGGGAACAGGTGGTGCTCGATCTGGTGGGACAGGTTGCCGCTCATGAACCGCAGCACCGGCCCGGCCTCGAAGTTGGCGCTGCCCAGCATCTGGCGCAGGTACCACTGACCCCTGGTCTCGCCGACCATGTCGGTCTTGGTGAATTTCTCCGCGCCGTCGGGGAAATGGCCGCAGAAGATGACGGCGTTGGCCCACACGTTGCGGATCACGTTGGCCACCGCGTTGGCCTTCAGCGTCGAGGTGTACGTGGCCCCGGGTGACAGCGCGGTCAGCGCCGGGAACGCGACGTAGTCCTTGAGCACCTGCCGGCCCGCCTTGGCCAGGAACTCGTCGACCCGCTGCCGGGCGTCGTCCTGGTCCATCCGCCTCTTGGCGATCTTGCCGAGCTCCACGTGCTGCAGGCCGACGCCCCACTCGAACAGGAGCATGAGCATGGTGTTGTAGACCAGGTTGAACAGGTTGAAGCGCTTCCAGCGCTGGTCCCGGGTGACGCGCAGCAGGCCGTAGCCGACGTCGTCGTCCATCCCGAGGATGTTCGTGTACTTGTGGTGCACGTAGTTGTGAGTGAATCGCCAGTGCTTGGACGACCCGCTCATGTCCCACTCCCAGGTCGAGGAGTGGATCTCGGGGTCGTTCATCCAGTCCCACTGGCCGTGCATGACGTTGTGGCCGATCTCCATGTTCTCGATGATCTTGGCCACGCCCAAGGTGACGGCCCCCGCCCACCACGCCGAGCGGCGGGAACTCGCGGCCAGCATCAGCCGGCCCGATACCTCCAGCGCGCGCTGCGCTGCGATGGTGCGGCGAATGTAGCGGGCGTCCCGCTCGCCGCGAGAGTCTTCGATGTCCTGGCGGATGGCGTCCAGCTCAACGGCCAGGCTCTCGATGTCGGCGTCCGTCAGATGGGCGAATACGTCGACGTCGGTGATCGCCATCGTCTTCCTTCCCTACGGTCGATGTTTCGGTTCGAAAACCAGATCCAGACCTACGCTATCGTAACCTACGAATCCGTAGGTTACCTGTGAGTAGCACTTAGATGTCGAGCACACAATCGCCCGAGGCGGCAGACACGCACGTCTGAATCCGCGTCCCCGGGTCGTGCTCCGCGCCGGTGCGCAAATCACGCACGTGGCCCTCCACGAGGCCGACCACGCACGACTGACATATACCCATCCGGCAGCCGAAGGGCATCTGCACGCCGGCGCCCTCGCCGGCGTCCATCAACGACGTCGCGGCGTCGGCGGCGACGGCGCGACCGCTCCGGGCGAAGGTGACCGTGCCGCCGGCGCCCGCGGGCGCGGCCTTGGACACGGCGAAGCGTTCCAGGTGCAGCCGGTCGCCGATGCCCGCCGCCGACCAGAGCTTCTCCGCCTGGGCCAACATGCCCTCCGGCCCGCAGGCCCAGGTGTGGCGGTCGCGCCAGTCCGGCACCTCGCGGTCCAGCAGCGCAAGGTCGAGACGGCCCTGCGAGCGGGTCTCCCGAAGCGTGAGGCGATAGCCCGGATGTTCGACGGCCAGCGCCGCCAGCTCGGCGCGAAACAGGACGTCGGACTCGGTGGGCGCGGAGTGCACGTGCGCGATGTCACCAATCTGGTTGCGGCGCACCAAGGTTCGCAGCATAGACATCACCGGCGTGATCCCCGATCCGGCAGTGAGGAACAGGATGGACGGCGGCGCCGGGTCGGGCAGCACGAAGTTGCCCTGCGGGGCGGCCAGCCGGACGATGGTTCCCCGCTCGACGCCCGCCACCAGGTGGGTGGACAAGAATCCTTCGGGCATCGCCTTGACGGTGATGGTCACGGTGCGCGCGGAGCCCGATCCGGACGTCTCGGCCGGGCTGGAGGTCAGCGAATACGACCGCCAGCGCCAGCGCCCGTCCATCAGCAGGCCGATCCCGATGTACTGGCCCGGCTGGTAGTCGAAGTTGAAGCCCCATCCCGGCTTGATCACCAGGGTCGCCGAATCCTCTGTCTCGCGGCGCACTTCGAGGATGCGGCCCCGCAGCTCGCGTGCCGACCACAGCGGGTTGGCCAGGTGCAGATAGTCGTCGGGCAACAGCGGCGTGGTGATGCGCGCGGCCAGCTTGCGCAGCGCGTGCCAGCCGGGGTGTCGCTCGGCACCCGCGACCACCGGCCGCTTGGTGTCGACGACGTTGCCCGCGATCGATGGGTTACGTCTGCCCAGGGGAAGCTCCTGCTCACAATGCTGCGTCTTGCTTGCACTCACCATTGTGGTCGACTCTGTGGGCCTCACGAAACCTACGGTACCGTAACCTACGGTTGCGTAGCCAGCGTTCGGTGGGCGCGATCACATCACACCCTCGGGCCGGGCCCTGCCGATCGCCCGCCCTCGCGGTGGAGCAACCTAGCCGGCCGCACTGGTGGCGAGCTTCAACGCCCGGACCACGGCTTGGCGGGCAAGGTCGATCTTGAATGCGTTCTGGCTCAACGGTTGCGCACCGGACATGGCGGCTTCGGCGGCGGCACGGAACGCCTGCGGACCCGGCGCGTTCCCGACCAGCGTGGCCTCCGATTCGATCAACCGCCACGGCTTGGGCGCTACGCCGCCCAGTGCGATGGCCGCCGACGTGATGACGCCGTCGGACAGCGCGAGGCCGACCGCCACCGATACCAACGCGAACGCATAACTGTGCCGGTCCCGCACCTTGAGGTACCAGGATTTCGCCGCGTAGGGCGACGGCGGCAATTCGACGCCGACGATCAATTCGGCGGGCTCGAGGGCGTTGTCGATCTCCGGTGTATCGCCGGGCAGGCGGAAGAACTCGCCGATCGGCACACGGCGCACGCCCCCGGGGCCCGCCACGTGCACAACGGCGTCGAGCACCGCCAAGGCCACCGCCATGTCGGAGGGGTTTGTGGCCACGCACCGCGGCCCCGCGCCGAGAACGGCGTGCTCCCGGTTGAAGCCGTCCAGTGCTGCGCAGCCCGAACCGGGTGCGCGCTTGTTGCACTTCGCGAAGTCGGTGTCCATGAAGTAAGGGCAGCGGGTGCGCTGCAGCAGGTTGCCGCCCGCGGTCGCCATGTTGCGTAGCTGGGTGGTCGCGCCGCTCAGAATCGCGTGGGAGAGAACGGGATAGCGGGTTCGGATCAGCGTGTGGTTGGCGAGCGCGCTGTTGGTGACGCCCGCCTCGATGTACACCCCATCCGACTCGGTCGCCGTCACCGAGGTCAGGCCGAGTCGGCCGATATCGATCAGCGCCGGCGGCTGGACGACGCCATATTTCATCAGGTCAACGAGATTGGTACCGCCCGCGAGATACACGCCCCCCGTCTGGACCGCCGCGGTGATCGCGTCGGCCACCGAGGTGGCGCGCTGATAGGCGAACGTCTTCACTGTGGCCTCGCCTCGGCAACCGCCGCGATCGCGTCGACGATGTTGGCGTATGCCCCGCACCGGCAGATGTTTCCGGCCATGCGTTCCTTGATCTCGTTCTCCGTCAGCGGGATCGAACCGTTCAGCGCCGCCTGGCGGTCACCTTCGAAGGAAGCCATGGACAGATCGCCGCGAGCGTGTTCGCGCAGCATCGCACGCGCCGACGAAATCTGGCCCGCGGTGCAGTAGCCGCACTGAAAACCGTCGTGCTCGAGGAACGCTTCCTGAAGCGGATCCAGATCGTCGCCGTCGGCGACGCCCTCGATGGTCAGGACTTCCGCGCCATCGATCGACACGGCCAGCGACAGGCAACTGAGCACCTGCTCCCCGCGCACGGTCACCGTGCAAGCGCCACACAGCCCGTGATCGCAACCCTTCTTGGTGCCGGTCAATCCCAAGCGCTCTCGCAGCAGGTCGAGCAGTGTGGTGCGGACGTCCACGAGTACCCGATGCGTCGTACCGTTGACGCCCAGCGCGATCTCGCATTCGGCAGCTGCCTCCATCAGCCGTTCCCCTCCGGCGTCGCAAACGGTGTCATGAGATGTTCGACGGTGATCGGCAGCTCGCGCAACCTGCGGCCGGTGGCGTGAAAGATGGCGTTGGCGATGGCCGCCGGGACACCGCACACCCCGATCTCCCCGATCCCGCGAACGCCGAGTGGATCCAACCCGAAATCGGGGGTGTCCACGAAGGAGACGTCGAAGTCGGGACGGTCGGCATGGGTGGGCACGTAATACTCCCCGATCAACTGTGCGGTGGCCGCGTCGTACGGGACCTGCTCCATCAGCGCCATGCCCAAGCCGAACGTGATGCCGCCCATCACCTGACTGCGCGCGAGTTTCGGGTTGAGGACGCGGCCGCAGTCCAGCACGGCGACCCAGCGTGTCACGGTCGCGCGGCCGATCTGCTCGTCGACTTCGACTTCACAGAAATGCGCACCGAAGGACTGCGAGATCGCGTCGCGTTGATCGCCCGCGTCGGCGGACATGTTGAAGCTCAGCTCTGTTCGGTAGCGCTCGGCCCCGCGGTCGAGCAACCCCGTCACCGGGATCCGCGGGTTGCCGCCGGGGCCCACCACGTCGCCGTCGGCGACGGTGAGCCGGTCCGGCGCCAAGCCGTGGAAAGGGGTCCCTTCGTCGTCGCTGACCAGCCTGAGCAGCCGTCGCTTCCATTCCGCCGCCGCCGCGAACACCGCCGAGCCGACCGTTGCGGTGGTCTGGGAGGCGCCGCTATACGGCGCATCGGGATAATCCGAGTCTCCGGAGGCAAACCTCAACTGCGACAACGGCAGTCCGCACGCGTCGGCGGCAACCTGGCTCATCGCCGTGCGCACCCCGGTGCCGAGCTCGTGGGCCGCCGAGGCGAAGCGCACCAGCCCGTCCGCTGTGGTGGCCACGCTGCAGGAGGCCGGCATCCGCCGACCAGGGTAGGTCGCGGTGGCCATTCCCCAGCCGATCTGTATTCCCCGATCCGACAACGAGCGGGGCGCCAATGGCCTTTTGTCCCAACCGAATCGCTCGGCGCCCAGGGTGTAGCAGTCCCGTAGGTGCTCACCGGACCAGCGCTTCCCGCTGGGCTGGTCGAAGTCCACGTGGTTGCGGATGCGGAGCGACAGCGGGTCCACCCCCAGCTCGTAGGCCAGTTCGTCCATGGCCGACTCCAGGGCGAACAAGCCGGGCGCCTCCCCCGGCCCGCGCATGAAGCACGGCGTGGGCGCGTTGATGCGCGCGACCCGGTGCGAGACGACCAGCCGGGGCGAGTGATACAAGAACCTGCTCGACAGCCCCGTCGGCTCGCAGAAGTGGGCCACGGTGGATGTCTCGGTGACGGTGTGATGTTCGGTGCTGCCCAGCAGTCCGCTGTCCGCGGCAACGAGCGTCACCCGCTGCTCGGTGCGCGGCCGGTGCCCGGTCGAGGAGAACATCTGGTTGCGGCTCAGGACGAGCTTGACCGGCCTACCGACCGCGCGGGCCGCGACGGCGACCAGCACCACGTGCATCCACAGAAAGCTCTTCGACCCGAACGCCCCACCGACCAGCGGTGCGATCACCCGGACATTCGCCTCGGGTATGCCCAGGTACCCGGCGAGCACGGACCGCTCCCCGGTGATCCAGCGGGTGGTGTCGTGGACGGTGAGCCGGTCACCCTCCCAGGCGGCGATGGTCGAGGACAATTCGATGGGATAGTGCGCGTTACGCGGTGTCGCGTAGTGGGAGTCGATCCGGTGCGGCAGGGGCGGCTCATCAGGTGCACCGCGGCGGTCCTGCAGCTTCTCCTCCTCCAGCTTCACGAAGTGGTCGGGCAGGTAACTCCCGTACCGAATCCGGCCGTCCTGTTCGTCGGGTGGCTGCGGCCGGGTCAGCGTCTCGGCGGCGCTCAGCGTCGCCGGGCGGTGCTCGTAGTGCAGATCGAAAAGTGACGCCGCATACGTCGCGCGCTCCGGCGAGTCCGCAACCACGAGCGCCATGTGCTGCCCGACGTGGTGAACCGTCAGGTCCGACAGCGGGGGCCGCCGCTCGATGGGCACGTCGAACGTGAGGTCCTGTGGAAGCGTGTGCAGTGGAGGGCAATTCAGTGGCGTCAGCACGTACAGGACACCCGGTGCCGCCGCGGCGCGGTCGGCGCCGGCGAGCAGTGACTCGACGGTGACCGCCCCCCGCGGGATCTGCGACTGCACGAGGGCCGCGTGCGCGACGGAATCGACGACCGTATCGGCGGTGTAGCGGGCACGCCCGGTGACCTTGGCACGACCCTCGACGCGGTCGATGGACAGGCCGACCTGTCGCGCTGGTGGCTGCGTCATCGAGGCGATGCGGCGTCGCACGAGTTGGGACGCCGGGCATGTCGCGGCAATGACCCCTGGTTCATGGCTGCATGTTAGGCCCAGAGACGCGACGCCGCCGGGTCCGCATGCGCGGCCCTACAGCAGCTCGAGCAGGAACGGCAGCTCCTGGTTGGCGTACCACGCCAAGTCGTGGTCCTGCGCGTCGCCGACGATCAACTCGGCATCCTCGTCACCCAGGTCGGCGGCGTCGATCGCCTCGATCGCCTTCGTCACCGCCGGCTCGGCGCCCGCGTTGTCGACGTACGCGGCGATCACGTCTGCAAGCGCGACCGGCCCGCCGAGCCGCACCACCGCGTCGTCGAGGTCCGGCCGGTAGCTGACGTCGCCGACCTCGGCGGCCAGCACCGCGCGCCGCGGCGGCAGGGACCCGCTGGCGCCCGCGTCATCGGCCAACAGGCGCAGCGAAGCCAGCGCCGCCTCACGCAGCGCGACCTCGGCGAGCTCGTCGTCGTCGCCCTCGGCGTACGCCTCACGCAGGGCCGGTGTCAGCGCGAATGCGGTGCCGTTGACGGGCCGTACCGAGCCGTCGGCGACGAGCCGCTGCAACATCGCCAGCGTGGCCGGAATGTAGACGAGCGTCATAGTGACACCTGCCGACCCGCTTCGACCGGCCCCGCCGCTCTCGCGATCGTCACGAATCCCCAATCAGTGTGGCCGCGTAGTCGTCGACGTATTTGGACAGCTCGCGCGGCGGGCGCCGGTAGTTGCCGCTCACCACCGGCGTCTTTGGCAGTTTGACGCGCGGCCGCTCGACGTCGTGATACGGGATCGTAGACAGCAGGTGCGCCATCATATTCAGGCGCGCGTGCTTTTTGATGTCCGATTCCACCACATACCAAGGGCTGACCGGGGTATCGGTGTGCACCATCATCTCGTCCTTGGCGCGTGAATAATCCTCCCGCTTGTACAGCGATTCGGTGTCCATCGGGCTCAGTTTCCATTGCCGCACAGGGTCGTTCAGCCGGGCCTTGAACCGCCGGAGCTGCTCGCCCTCCGAAACCGAAAACCAGTATTTGCGCAGCAGAATCCCGTCGTCGATGAGCATCTGCTCGAAGATCGGGGTCTGCCGCAAAAACAGCGCATGCTCTTGGGGCGTGCAGAATCCCATGACCTTCTCCACGCCGGCGCGGTTGTACCACGACCGATCGAACAACACGATCTCCCCTTTGGCGGGAAGGTGGGCGATGTAGCGCTGGTAATACCACTGGCCGCGTTCCCGGTCCGTCGGCGAGGGCAGCGCCGCGATGCGGGCGACGCGCGGATTGAGGTATTCGGTGATTCGTTTGATGGTGCCGCCCTTGCCCGCCCCGTCGCGGCCTTCGAAAACGACCACCAGGCGCTGGCCGGTATGGCGCACCCACTCTTGCAGCCTCACGAATTCGGTTTGCAACCGGAATAATTCGGCTTGGTATACCTCGTCGGAAATCCTGGGCGCGTTCGGCGCAGTTGATTTCGCCGCCTTCGCCTTGGCGCTCTTCGTCGCGGTGCTCACATCAACGAATGATAGAACCGGCCATCGCTTTTCACTGTGACCAATTACCGGGAAGCCTCCAGCAATTCCTCGAGCGACTGGCTCAGCAGGCCGGGCAGCAGCTCGACGTCGCTCATCGCCTCGCGGTCGGCGTTGATGCCGAAATACAGCATGCCGTTGTAGGACGTCACGCTGATGGCCAGCGCCTGGTTGTGCAGCAGGGGCGGGACGGCGTAGGTCTCCAGCAGCTTGGTGCCCGCGATGTACATCTGCGACTGGGCCCCGGGCGCATTGGTGATCAGCAGGTTGAACGTCCGCCTGGAGAAGCTCGGGAAACTGGTGGCGACCCGGATGCCCATGGCGTGCAGCGTGGGCGGCGCGAATCCCGACAGGGTGACGATGGTCCTGGCGTCCACCAGGCGCGCGGCCGTCGGGTTCGACTCGGTGGCGTGCGCGATCTGCGACAGCCGCACCACCGGGTTGGGCTCCCCCACCGGCAGGTCCACCAGGAACGGCATCACCTGGCCGATGGCCTGGCCGGGTCCGCTCGCATCGAGCTGGCCTTCGGCGTAGATGGACAGGGGCGCCATCGCGCGCACGGTGGCGGTCGCCGACACCGCCACCCCCCGTGACATCAGCCAGTTGCCCAGGGCACCGGCGATCACCGCGAGCACCACATCGTTGACGTCGCAGTCGTAGCGCGCGCGCACGGTGCGGTAGTCCTCCAGGTTGCAGCTAGCGACCGTGAACCGCCGGTGGCGCGACACGTTGGCGTTCAGCGGGCTGCTCGGCGCGGTGCCGCGCGCCACGGTCCGCGCGAAATCGACGACCCGGCGACCCGCGGCCAGCAGTTCACCAGGGTTGGTCACCAACCCGCCGATGGTCGACCCGACGGCCTGCAGCTGGGTGGTCGGCCCCACGAACCAGTCGCCAACGGCCCCGAAGATCAGCCGCGCGTTGCCCGGGTCGCGTTCCGGGACCCAGATGTCCTCGGGCAGGGCCGGGGGGCGTTTGGTGCGATCGGCGATGACGTGGTTGATCTCCAGCGCCGCCATGCCGTTGATCAAGGCTTGATGCGACTTGGTGTAGAGGGCGACCCGGTTCTTGGACAGGCCCTCGACCAGATACATCTCCCACAGCGGCCGCGACTTGTCCAGCGGCCGGGCGGCCAGGCGGGCGACCAGCTCCTGCAGCTGTTCGTCGCTGCCCGGGGAGGGCAGCGCGGAGCGCCGCACGTGGTAGGTGATGTCGAAGTCGGCGTCGTCGATCCACACGGGCCGGGCCGAGCCCACCCGCACCTCACGGACCTTCTGCCGGTAGCGCGGGATCTGCGGCAACCGCCGTTCGACCGTGGACAGCAGCGTCTCGTAGCTCAATCCCGCGCGCGGGCGGCGCAGGATCGACAGCGATCCGACGTACATCGGGGTGGCCGTGTTCTCCAGCCGGAAAAACGCCGCGTCCGCCGGGGACAACCGGGTCACCATGCGAGCCGTCCTCCTCGTCGAATCATCGCCGGCGTCGCTACACGAGATTTCCCGCCCACGGTAATCGGCTGGGCGGGGCCGGGCCGAGCGCGGGTACGCGCGCGCCCGAGTTGTGCCATGATGACCACTGCCTGCCACTCTCCAGCGGGCTTCCGGTCCCGGCCGATGAGTTGGAGAGTGCGCGTTGAACACCGGTCCTGTCGTGGGTCAGCCCGACGCCTTCGCCGTCCTGCCCGTCGTCGACTACGAGCCTCCGGCACAGGAGGTACCGCCGAATGCCGCGGCCTGCCGGCGGTCGTCCCGCGCGCCGTCGCTACGGCGCAGCTCCCACGCGCCGCGCCGGCCCCACCCGCCGGGAAGGCCGACGACGGAGCCCCGCGCCGCCGCGTCGCCGCAGATGCGGCAGGCCGCGGCCTTTGCCGACGCCGCGTTGCGGCGGGTGCTCGAAGTCATCGACCGGCGCCGCCCGGCCGCCCAGCTGCGCCCGTTGCTGACACCCAGCCTGGTGGATTCCGTGGTCACGGTGGGCCACACGACCGCCGGCCACGAGGGCGCCGCGGTGCTGCGGCGGATGCGTCTGCAGCCGGCCGGTCATGGGGACCCCCAGGCCGCAGCCGAGGTCTCCGGCTCCTACAGCCGCGGCGACCGGATCCACGCGATCGCCTGCCGCGTCGAGCGGGCGCCCGGTGGCGGCGGCCGGTGGCTGGTGGTGGCCCTGCACATCGGTTGACCCGACGGGTCAGCGCACCGGACCGGCGCTGGGCGCCAGCGGACCGCCCGTGTAGCGGGTGAGCACCGGCCCCGCGATCGCCATGACGAAGACGTACGACGTCGCCAGCGCGGAGACCGCCGGGATCGACGTGCCCGCCAAGCCGATGATGATCAGCGAGAACTCGCCCCTGGCGATGAGCGCGGTGCCCGCGCGCAGCTGCCCGCGCCGCGCCACCCCGTCGCGCCGGGCGGCGAACACCCCGGTGGCGACCTTGGTGGCCGCCGTCACCGCGGCCAGGATCAGCGCCGCGGGCAGCATCGGGACCAGCGCGTGCGGGTCGACCGAAAAGCCGATCGCCAGGAAGAAGATGGCGGCGAACAGATCCCGCAGCGGGCGGAGCACGCGACGCGCCCGATCGGCGGTCTCCCCGGTCAGCGTCAGGCCCACCAGGAAGGCGCCCACCGCGGCCGACGCGTGCAGGGATTCGGCGATGGCCGCCACGATCAGCGTGATGCCCAGCACCCGGAGCAGCAGCTGTTCGGAGTCGGGGTGTTCGACCAGCCGGCCGACGTGATGGCCCCAGCGATAGGACGCGGCGAAGGCGGCCAGCAGTGCGGCCACCGCCGCCACCATGCCGACGACGGCGTGCAGCCAGCCGCCGCCGGCGGCCAGCACGGCGAACAGCGGCAGGTAGGCCGCCATCGCGAAGTCTTCGAGGACCAGCACGGAAAGCACGGCCGGCGTCTCCCGGTTACCGAGCCGGTGCAGGTCCTCCAGCAGGCGGGCGATGACGCCCGAGGAGGAGATGTAGGTGACCCCGGCCAGACACAGGATCGCCACGCCGTCCAGCCCCAGCAGCCAGCCGGCGACCGCGCCGGGCGCCGCGTTGAGGACGACGTCGACGCCCGCGGACGGCAGGTGGTGGCGCAGGCTGGCGGCGAATTCGGCCGCCGAGAACTCCAGGCCCAGGGTCAGCAGCAGCAGCACGACGCCGATGGGCGCGCTCGTCGTAATGAACTGGCCGCCGGCCTCCAGCGGCAGGATCCCGCCCTTGCCCAGCGACAGGCCGGCGAGCAGGCACACCGGGATCGGGGACAACGCGAATCGGCGTGCGACGGCGCCCAACACGGCCAGCGTGGCCAGGAGGGCGCCGAGTTGTAGCAACAGCGCCCACGAAACCTGCACCGGCTCAGCCCTTGTCGATTATCTGCTCGACGCCGGCGATTCCGTCCTGAGTGCCGATCACGATCAAAA